>JAHEDF010000662.1:0-1586 GCA_024641365.1 Planctomycetota bacterium
TAGCAACAGAGATATTGTTATAAGGACGAGCTTTCCATTCAGTTGCGTTTACCGATCGGACAAAGACAGTATTTTTGTTAGAATCAAGAATCCAAGTTTTTCCGGTTGTATCAGCACCACATAATATTTTGGTTAAACGAGCGGCCAACATTTTATCGGCAGGTGATTTAGGCGTATCAATGCGCTTTTGAATGTCGTTAGGTATTGCGTTAGCAGGGCCGGATTCATATCGCCACCCCAAATGTGATATTCGCATTTCAATTTTTTGATCAAATAAAGTGGTGCTCGGGTCAAGGCGTGATTGAAAATGGTGACCTTTAATTTCAATTCCATCCACCAATTCTAAGCGTCTCTGTGCTTGAATCGCCAGCAACACAGGGTTTTCGCCAGGCAAATCCTCGGTGGATGCTATAGGACAAGTAACGCACGTAATAAGCGTAGATAATAAAAATAAATTGTAGCCGTTTATAACTTTTTCTTTTCGCATTCTGTGCCTTCAGCTTTTTCTCCACACGAGTCATATTTTTTCCAAGGTCCCGGAGTTCCTGGAACCCAGCTTACATCATACCATTTTTTGTCACCACAATTTTCACCACCTTCTATAACAGTTCCGTTGTCGTCTTTTTGATCCAAAGCTTTACGTTCAGAGGCAATACAACGCCATCTGAAACTCACCGGCATGCCTGGAACCACTTCTTTGGGATCGATTTGCGTCGTCCCAGCTGCCTGGTCATCAGGAATAACACAATCTTTTTTTGTAAAGCATTGAGCAAAGCAGTTGCTGTAGCAAGCGGTCAATACCAAGATAGCAATTAAGGTGCGCATAAATGATGAAATCCTAAGTATTTTTGGTTGTATATACACGGGTTTCTATAAGAGGGCGACAAATGTGTCTTAAATAACTAGTCGTCAAGTGTGAGCATTCTCAAAAGGGAGTCTTTTTACCAAAATCGCAGCGAAGGTACTATTAAATGATAAGCCAGCTGACGATTTTCGAATGAGTAACAGATATAAAGAGCGTCGCCTCTGGAAACAAACACCAAACAGGTACTTATAATAGAGCTTTAAGGGAACCGGGTATTAAATGTATTTGAAATGGCAACCTGTATTGTCCATTGCAGACGCTTTATTATGACGCATAAGCAAGTTTTACGATGGATTTCATGAATATTCCCTTCTTACGCATTTATCATGTGGTAAAAATCCTGATATTTTTGCTTGTGATCCGATATGGTGCGACGTCATTAATCGGCGGAGATATTAACTGGTCATCCGTCTACGAACTCGGCAAACAACAACTAAAAAAGCCATCAGAAGCATGGGCTGTAGAATCGGGGTCATTTGTTATTGCTAGCGATATGCGTGGTGAAGAAAAATTGACCTGCTTTTATCTGGTGCCAGCTCTAAAAGATAATCGACGTGCGCCGCGTTATCAGGATGCGGTCTATTTTTTTCACACACCAAATCCGAAAGATAAGAATATCTTAGATAATGGTTTTTGCCAATCGTTAGTCCGCCAATATGGCATGTCTGTATTTGGTATTAGTTTTCAGGCGAGCAGTAATTCGAGCTTATTTTATGGTGGC
>JAHEDF010000662.1:1596-2121 GCA_024641365.1 Planctomycetota bacterium
GACTATATTAACGGCATGGAGTGCGCTTAGGCGTAAGTTTCAAATTGAGAAACCGCGATTTTTTATGTATGGTTATTCGGCAGGGGCCATTGGCGTTCAGCGATTTTCAGAAGAGTATCCAGAATTTGTAGATGGCTACGTGTCGGTAAATGGTCACACTTTTGTGCAAAAATATGGCGCTAATTGCCCGGGCCTCATTATTCATTCGTATGGTGATGGCGGTCAAAGTGCTGGCCAGGGTCTTGCCACGTATCACCGCATGCGGGGTTGGCCGTATGCGCGACTATTGTTAAGTCCGCCTTGGGATCGATTGAGCGAAGGAAATGACGCCGCTTTTCATGCTGTTAATGGTGGTGTCATAACACTCGCCAGCCATTATTTAGTTGGTCTAGCCGATTTACGAACCAAGTCTAAATCGACACGCGTACCTCCGCAGTCAACTTGGCCCTATGTCGTAGATCCACAAAACTATTTACGCATAGCATCAGCAAATCAGCGACATAGCGAACAATTTATGATGGGTAT
>JAHEDF010000663.1 GCA_024641365.1 Planctomycetota bacterium
CATGGCACCATCGGTTTTACCGGCACCCATGAGGGTGTGCATTTCATCAATGAAGAGGATTATTTTGCCATCTGATGATTTTACTTCATCTAGAACGGCTTTTAATCGTTCTTCAAATTCACCGCGAAATTTAGCACCGGCAACTAATGCACCGAGATCAAGGGAAATTACCGTTTTATCTTTTAAGCCTTCTGGCACATCGCCATTCACGATTCGATTTGCGAGTCCTTCAACGATGGCGGTTTTACCGACGCCTGGTTCACCAATCAGTACCGGATTATTTTTTGTGCGCCGCGATAAGACACGAATGACGCGACGAATTTCTTCGCCGCGACCAATGACCGGGTCTATTTTACCACTTTTTGCATCGGCCACTAAATCACGACCATATTTTGCTAACGCATCGTAAGTATTTTCTGCTTGATCGTTTTGAATAGTGCGACCTTTTCTAATATCGTCTATGGCTTTAGATAAATTACTGCGACCTAGACCTTCATTATTTAAAATGCTACCAACTTTACGATCAGCGGTTAATCCCAATAATAAATGTTCAATTGCTAAATGGGAATCACCGCGTGATTTTTGTTCTTTTTGTGCGGCTTGAATAACTTTCATAATATCCCCGCCAAAACCAATTTGTGATGGCGCTGGATGTTGGCTGGGTAAATGGCTCAGTTCTTTACGTAATGCCGTTTCAATCGTACGGGGATCGGCTTGGATTTTTTCCGCAAGCCGTTTGGCCAATCCAGTATCGTCAGCAAATAAGGCGACCGCTAAATGAATTGGCTCAACTTGCGAATGTTCGTGACTGGTGGCTTGTTCTTGCGCTCCCATTAAAGCGAGGCGTGATTTTTCGGTAAGTGTATTGGGATCTAACATAACATTTTTCCTTTTGGCATCGTTGACGAGCTGACAATTGCTAACTCAGATGCTATCACTGAACTAACGTCGTCCTATCAACTACGGATTACGAAGCGCAACGCATGCCAATCATTTAGGCATAAAATCATGTCAAAATTACACAGCTACAGGTCGGTTTTACGTTGATCAGGGGGGCAATCGGAGGACTGCATAAAGTGCGTATGGTTGAGATAACAAGCCGAATTCCGATGCCCGCCACCATTTCGAGCATCGGCAATGGTGCCGCAATTAACACTGCTGGCATCTGAAGAGCGTAAACTATGAACCCAGCGACCTTTCCCTTTGCGATAAACTAAAATAGCGAGGTCGTAGCCCAGACCACCCGCTTCAATTGGTAAACAAATGTGGTCACCAATTTCATTCTGATCCTGATTGCAAGGAACGTATAAAGCTCGCCGACCGGTTAATCCGTAAGGGGCATCAATGGTTACGCCTTTCTTTATAGCCTTTGCCACGCGTTCTGCTGTTGCATTAATGAGTGGCAAACCAATGCGGGCCATTTCTTGCAAATCGACATCTAAAAGACCTTTAAATTTATCACCTGGAAACGTGGCAGATAATCCTGCAGCAATTGCTTTGCTGTCGGGTAATTTCCACAACCATAAATCCTTGTCCTTAATATATTCTATGACAGGCGGCATCGGCTCATGGGGAAATAACGTTTTCCACGTAAGCGAAGAGCCGCATTCGTTAACATCTAGCGTGCCCCAACCTAATTGTTTATGGATTGGAATTTGACTCGCATGGTGGTCGAGCCAAATAACTTTTTCAGCTTGTGCGCGAATTGCGCGCATGTGTTCGAGCGATAAGCCAAAATCAACTATATAGACAACACGATCCAAAACCGTTGGTGGTGTCATGCCATATTGCATGGATAAAAAATCACAGTCAGGTTCTTTGCGCTGAACAATTGCTGCTGCACCGTTGCCGTCGAGGCAATTTTTATGATAGATGCAAAGCGGTCGTGGCATGCCTGCCATGGTTGTAACTATAGCATGTGGGCAAGGGGGATGCTCACGAGCTCGAACGCTTTGCGTTGGGAAGCACAAAGATAAATAATCAACTGCTGAGTTAGGTGTCACTAATTGTTGCAGGTAAGCAATAAAGCCTGGAATAATAGCGTTTTAAGGACCTTGTAGACATAGTAGGTAAAAGCGTGCAAGGTTACAGCCAACAGGTCGGATTGCATACAAGAAGCA
>JAHEDF010000173.1 GCA_024641365.1 Planctomycetota bacterium
GCGAGTGGTTGGCATGGATGGGTAAAACAGCGGCTAAGAAAAAGTCCGATGTGACGTAGTCGGTGTATCGAGTGATTGAGTGGGTGCGTTGTGTCCTGACAGCATGTCGATTCTATCCGGATATATAAACTTATAAATTACCAAACGAGGTGTTTATGTGTTGTTTTAGCCGCCCTGTAAAATCCGTTACCGCAACCAATATTTTTGCACGTCCAGCAGAAAAAGATCGGCAGTTCCTGGTCTATGAAATGAAATTTGAAGCGGCCGAAGATGTCGCCATGGTGTTACCGTTATCAATTGCGGAAAACGCTGGCGACGATGCAGTGCAATTTATTGATTTATCTGGGTATGCGAATTTTTTCGAAGATATGAAAGCGCTGTTTCCTGAACCCGTAGCAGCCAGTGCGGACGGATTTACCTTATTCGGCGGAGCTACGCGAGAGGCAAAACTGGCAGTCGTAAACGTTGGATCATTTGAGGCCTCGTACGTGCCTTCTATTGCTGATTTTTCTCGTCTTGATGAACGCTTTCGCTTACCAACTGCGGTCTGGGAACAATTACCTACTTATAAATCATTTGGATTTGCAGTTTTTAAATTAAAAGCAGGGAATAATAAAGTGCATCCAATGGCCTTTAATTTTGTTCGGGAAAATACCTCACAGTTATTTTATCCCACCCTACATATTCATGATGGTACGGTGCCAAAAATAGCTCGTTTCGATCATACGCTGTATGCACAAAAGGGCGAAGCGGCCATTGGCGATATGGAAAATTGGACTGAGTCTTCGAGTCTCGCAAAAACCAAAGTTGATGAAAAACGCGCTAACAACCTCGTAGCTGGTGATGAGCATATGTACGCTCGCACACTCACCGGCGCGTTGGTAAATGGCGATACGGTTTTACAATTGATACCATAGGGATGATTGATTTTCTGTGATAAGTCTTGGGAAAGCGCGTACAGATTATTGAATAATTTTACGCACGTTTCATGTAGTGCTATTGTGCTAAAACCTGTGCCATAAACAGTCACAGATTTTACGTGTTATATAAAGACAAAAAACCGACATTAAAAAAATACAGGATAATAGAGATGAAATAGGAGGGTAGAATATTGTCCTAAAAAGCGACACTTCTGTCCTAGTCTATTTCGATGACAAAAGAGCATGCAGATCATGCTTCATCCTTTTGTAGTATTTGGTTTTTATGGCTAGGACCGTGCATAAATTTGACAACGCGATAGGCTGTTCAGACGTACTGGTTTTTCCACATACGACACGTGATTTCTAAGATAACGCTAGCGGAAAAGGCTTCGATTATGAACTTTTTGTTCAATTTCACGAGTAAACAAACCTGGCTGGTTGTGTTCGTGCTCTTCACCTGCTGGAGTGGTGTAAGCGGAGCAGAGCAGTCTGTTAGTAATAACACCATAGATTTTGCACGTGACGTGCGTCCAATATTATCGCAACATTGTTTTTTTTGTCATGGTCCCGATGAAAAAAAGCGCAAAGGCAAATTGCGTTTAGATCACCGTGATTCGGCAATAGCGCCAGCCAAATCAGATGCGATTGCTATTGTTCCAGGAAAACCACAGGTCAGTGAATTAATTAAAAGAATTCTTACTGATGACGAAGACGATTTGATGCCACCAGTGGAAACCAAGAAACCACTGAATGACAAACAAAAAGAAATTTTACGTCGTTGGATTGCTGAAGGCGCCGAATATCAACCGCATTGGGCCTTTGCTGCACCAGTAGCGGCAAAATTACCAGCAGTTAAAAATAAAAATTGGGTAAAAAATGACCTTGATCATTTTGTTTTAGCGCGTCTAGAAAAGGAAGGGCTGACGCCATCATCGGAGGCGGACAAATATACACTTATTCGCCGTGTGTCGTTAGATTTAATTGGCTTGCCACCAACCCCACAAGAAGTGGATGTTTTTATTGCTGATACCAGTCCACAAGCGTATGAAAAATTAGTTGATCGTTTATTAGCATCGCCTCATTATGGCGAACGGTGGGCACGGCAGTGGTTGGATTTAGCACGTTATGCTGATACCAATGGTTATGAAAAAGATCGTCCTCGTTCCATGTGGCCATGGCGCGATTGGGTTATTAATGCGCTGAATGCTGATATGCCATTTGATCAATTTACGATTAAACAAATTGCCGGCGATTTATTGCCAAACGCGACACAGGATGATCGTATCGCAACGGGATTTCACCGTAATACCATGATTAATGAAGAAGGTGGTATTGATCCGTTAGAATATCGTTTTCATTCCATGACCGATCGCATGGATACGACGGGAAAAACTTGGTTGGGTTTAACCACGGGCTGTGCTCAATGTCATACGCACAAATTTGATCCTATCACCCAAACAGAATATTATCAGCTTATGGCATTGATGAATAATGCTGATGAAATTGTTATGCCAATTATACCGAATGATTATGATAAAAAGAAAGCAGACGTGGCCGCAAAAATAGCTGCGATCATTCCAACGTTAATAAATAAATATCCGGTAGAATCACGTGTCTATGCTGAAGGTAATAAAATCAGTGTCTCGGCAGCAAGTGGCGAAAAAGCCAAAGTGCAAGCCGATGGCATCATTGTATTTTCTGAGGACGGTGCGGATAGAGACACCTATACCATAACAATAGATACTGATTTAAATAAAATTGGATTTGTGCAACTTGAGGCAATCCCAGACAAGAAAAACCCAAAGGGCGGCGTCGGCCGTGCGCAAAGTGGCAATTTTGTCCTCAATGAATTTTCAGTCGCCATCAGTCCGCGAGACGCAGCAACCGACGCAGCAACCGACGCAGCAATGCCTGTAAAATTAACAGCATTTAAAGCTGATGGTGAACAAGAGGGCTTCGAAGCAAAATTTGCCATCGATGGCGATGAAAAAACCGGATGGGGTGTCGATGGCGCAGGAAAAATTAATAAAGCAAAAACGGCGACCGTAACCTTAGAACAAATAAGTCAGCATGACCACGGTCACCGCGTGGTCATCACGATGAAGCAACTCTATGGTAGCAAACATACACTGCGCCGCTTCCGCATTAAACTAGGCTATGATGACCCATCTCGTAATACCCCGGCAATGCAACACAGCATTGCTGAAGCGGCTTTCGCAGCATGGATGGATGAACAACGTAAATATTTAGTTAATTGGAAAGCGCTGAAACCTCAATCAGCGACGAGCGAAATTCCGACGTTAACAATTTTACCAGACGATTCTGTTTTATCATCAGGTGATATTACTAAGAGCGATACCTACAAAACGATCTATGACTATGACATGACGGGTGTCACTGCAATTCGTTTGGAAACGTTGACCGATGATAGTTTGCCACAAAAAGGTCCAGGCCGCGCTTATTATGAAGGTCGCAGTGGCGATTTCGTTTTAAATGATTTAAAGCTAACCCTTGATGGTCGGGTAACAAAATTTGCGCGAGCAGCAGAATCCTTTGCGAATGGTAACAATAATGCAGAAAAAGTCATTGATGATGATTTATTAACCGGCTGGACCATAACCAAAGACGGTGGAATTGGGCAAGCACATGCCGCGCTTTTTGTCTTCGATAAACCTTTAACTGGTGGCAAAGACATTGTCATTTCAATGTTGATGGAACGGCATTATGCAGCAGCGATTGGTCGCTATCGTTTTTCTGTAACGACGGAACAAGCTCCAGAAGATATTGTTTACTTACCTGCAGCTGTTGAACGACTCTTGATGAAAGAAAGCGGTAGTTTAAGTGCCACTGAATTGACCGTCATTCGAAATTATTGGTTATCAGTAACACCTGAATTGGAAAATGCGCGTCAAGAGATTAAAAAATTAAATGGCTCATTAGATAATTATCCAACCACCCTCGTTTTTAAAGAACGTCCAGCCAACCATACGCGTCCAACCTATATTCATAACCGAGGCGAATACTTACAGCCGACAGATAAAGTGGAACCAGGTGTATTTTCTATTCTCAATCCTTTACCCACAGGTGCGCACGCAAATCGTTTAGGATTAGCGCAATGGTTAGTTGCGCGCAATAATCCACTTACGGCGCGTGTGACGGTTAATCGCTGGTGGGGAACACTATTTGGACAAGGATTAGTAAAGAGCACGGAAGATTTTGGTTATCAAAGCGAATATCCAAGTCATCCAGCATTATTGGATTATTTAGCAGTTACCTTTATGGAAGACGGCTGGTCCATGAAGCGCTTCTATAAACGCCTTGTCATGAGTGCCACCTACCGTCAGCAATCAACTACTACGCCAGAATTATATAAACGAGATCCGTCGAATAAATTACTCGCACATGGTCCACGTCATCGCATAGAGGCTGAACTTATTCGCGATAGTTTATTGACGGCATCGGGACAATTATCGCATAAACTTGGCGGACCGAGTGTGTTTCCTCCGCAACCGGCGAGCGTGACCTCTGAAGGTAATTATGGGCAGTTTAGATGGAAAACATCAGAAGGTGAAGATCGTTATCGTCGTGGGCTTTATACGTATATGAAGCGAACCACACCGTTTGCGATGAGCAGTGCATTTGATGCGCCAAGTGGAGAATCATGTATTGCGAAACGTGAAATTTCAAATTCACCATTACAAGCATTAATGCTGCTCAATGACACCGTGGTGATTGAAGCTGCTCAGGCGCTTGGTCGCCATATCGCGCAAGTACCTGGCGATGATAGTGCGCGCATTACTACACTGGTTCGCCACTGCTTAGTGCGTCCGCCAACGGCAGAAGAAATACAGGCGATGTCGAAATTTATTAATCAGCAACGGCAACGACTGGAAAATAAAACGTTAGATGCCGCAGTATTAGCAGGCAGCAAAGACGGTGATGTGAAGGCGATAGCAGCGTGGACTTTATTAGCGCGCGTTGTGATGAATACCGATGAATTTATTACCAAGGAATAGTGACATGGGACAGCATAATTACATCAATCAGCAACAATTGGCAAATCGCCGTCAATTTTTAGGACAGGCAGGGGTGAATATTGGTAAAATTGCCTTGGGCTCATTGCTGTTAGGATCGTTACCGAATCGCATGCCTGGGATTGAAAAACCGGTTGATCCATTTGCGGTTCGCCCACCACATTTTGCGCCGAAAGCAAAACGCGTCATTCATTTATTTATGGCTGGAGCGCCCAGTCATTTAGATTTGTTCGACTATAAACCAGAATTAAATAAATTAGAAGGAAAACCATTGCCAAAATCGGTTATTGGTGATCAACGTTTCGCCTTTATTCGCGCAGACGCGGCTGTTATGGCACCACAATTTAAAATTTCCCAGCATGGTAAAAGCGGATTGACCATAGCGGATACACTGCCGCATTTAGCGAAAGTGGCCGATGATATTTGTTTGATTAAATCAATGAAAACCGATCAATTTAATCATGCACCAGCACAGATATTTATTAATACAGGTTTTGCCCAACCAGGGCGTCCCAGCATTGGTTCGTGGGCTTTATATGGCTTAGGCTCAGAGAGTAAGGACCTGCCTGCCTATGTTGTGATGTCGACCGGGTCGGGAATTTCCTGTGGAACGGCAAATTGGTCGAGTGGGTTTATGCCGAGCATTTATAGTGGATGCCGATTTCGCAATGAGGGTGATCCCATTTTAAATACCTCAAATCCGTATGGAATTGATGCAGAACTACAAAAAGACAGCATCGATTTAGTAAATGGTTTAAATAAAACCCACTTAGGAGTTATGGGCGATCCTGAAATTCAAACGCGTATAGCGAATTATGAATTAGCGTATCGTTTACAATCAAGTGCTCCAGAACTGATGGATTTAAGTAAGGAAAGCAAAGCAACGTTAGAACTCTATGGTTGCGATCCAGCAAAACCGTCATTTTCTCGGGCCTGTTTGTTAGCACGGCGCATGATTGAACGCGGCGTACGTTTTATAAATATTTATAACGAAGGCTGGGATGCGCACAGCGATTTATCAGGGAACCACAAAAGAAATTGTCAAAACACTGATCAAGGTGCAGCAGCATTGGTCGCTGATTTAAAACAGCGCGGATTATTAGACGACACCTTGGTTATTTGGGGCGGAGAATTTGGCCGTACACCAATGGTCGAAGCCAGCCCCTTGTTAGGGCGCGCAAAAGGTCGTGATCATCATCCGCATGCCTTTAGCATGTGGATGGCTGGCGGTGGACTGAAACGTGGCTTTAGTTACGGCACCACCGATGACCTTGGTTATCAAGTCGTTGATAAGCCAGTGCATGTCCATGATTTACAAGCAACGATTTTGCATTTGCTGGGCTTTGATCACGAACGGTTAACCTACCCATTTGCGGGTCGTGATTTCCGACTGACCGACGTGCATGGTCATGTGGTGCATGATATTATTGCGTAAAGGTTAAGTCGAATGTGTGATAAATATGAATGATGACATTAATGTAATAGCAGACAGGTATAGTATAAATGGCGGAAAAATTAATTTATTAAAACTCACCGAAGATCAATTGTCCATATTTTCGTGCCATTACGATTTAGTACATGATTTAATAATTAGTCATTTAGATGATAAGACGGGGGATCAACTAGTTCAAATGACCGTAAGTAAATTCCCATATTTAACACAAAAGGCTGCCTCAGCTTTGGTTTCAAACGTTTACTATGATTATCGATAGAAATAGGTGATTTTGATCAATTCATTTATTTAAACAGGGGACAGGCACCTGAATAAATATCCCTAACCCAAGTTATTTAAGTCATTTAAGCCAAATTCTTACAAACACCCCAGCAACTTTCTCCTTGCGGCCACGGATGGGTTTATTATAACCCATCGCTATGACTATCCCTCGCCGCCAGCAATTCGATGCCACGCGTCCGCCGTGGTTGCACTGCACCTCGCGCTGCGTCCGTCGTGCGTATTTAGCCGGTGATCAGTACGCGCATCGCAAAGAGTGGATCGAAGAACGGTTACAGTTATTCGCTCGCTGCTTCGCAATAGAAATCGCTGCGTTCGCGGTGATGAGTAATCATTTCCACGTGGTCTTACGCATGCGTCCGGATCAGGTAGCTGAGTGGGATGATGGTGAAATAGCCAAACGATGGCTGTCTATTTATCCGAGACAATACGCAGCAGACGGTTCGCCTATTTTACCAGCTGATGCCGTCATTGCTCAGGTAGCGAAACAAAAGGTAAAAATAACCCGTTGGCGCAAACGTTTAGCTGACGTGGGCTGGTTTATGAAAGCACTCAAGGAACCGATCGCACGCCGCGCAAATAAAGAAGATAATTGTACGGGGACGTTTTGGGAGGGGCGCTATCACAGCGCGGTGCTGCTCGACCAAGCCGCGTTAATTGCTTGCATGGCCTATAATGACCTCAACCCGATTCGTGCAAAAATTACTGATCGACCAGAAGACTCGATTCACACCAGCGCCTATCATCGCATAGCGACACGTAATAACTACCAAGCTGCGCAGAAAATAATAAACAGACCAATAAAGAAACAGGTCAACAATAAAGATGAAGACACCCATGTACAAAGCACCCCACGCCACAATGAAGACGGCCTGTGGTTAACGCCACTGAAAAACTGCATCGTCGGCGAACGCCTCGGCAATAAAACCATCACGGCTGATGAGTATTTCACCATTATCGACACCACGGGTCGTTTATTAAAAGA
>JAHEDF010000664.1 GCA_024641365.1 Planctomycetota bacterium
CAAGGTGCAGTGCCCAGTATTGATAAAGACGGGCATGCCTTGTTACAAGAACCTGGGAAATTATTAGAAAATCCAGACGGTCACGGTGGCTGCTTCACGGCATTGGTGCAATCCGGGCAATTACAAAAATTATCAGACGCTGGCATACGCCATCTTATTTACATACAGGTTGATAATATTTTAAGTCCCGTTGATGATGTACTATTAATTGGGCTTGCCGAACGTGAGCACACAGACGTTATCACTAAAGTCATAGAAAAAGCACACCCAGATGAAAAAGTCGGACATTTAGTGCAGGTTAATAACCATGACTACATTGCTGAATATACGGAAGTCACCGCCGATCAGGCTCGTAGTTGCAACGCGCAGGGCGAATTTATTTATCGTTGGGGTAATACCGCGATGCATTGTTGGAGTATCGCATTTTTACAGCAGCAAGTTGCGGCGGGATTTACCATGCCACTGCATCGCAGTGCGAAACCGTTACAGGCGTGGATTGATGGTGGTGTACAAACAGTAAATGGTTGGAAATGTGAACGCTTTATTTTTGATTTATTACCGCAAGCGAAAACGAGTATTGGTTTAGCAGTGGATCGCGGGGTTGAATTTGCCCCAGTTAAAAATGCCAGCACTACGAATGGTAAAGCAAACAGCGATAGTCCAGTAACTGCGGTGCAACTAGCGAGCGACTTATACGCCAAGTGGCTGCGAACAGCGGGTGTTACCGTAGAATTACCACCATCAGCTCGCATCGAAATCAGCCCATTGTTTGCGGCAACCGAAGCGCAATTTTTAGAAAAATGGGATAAACGTTTGAGTAAAATTACCGGTGATTTTTATTTGGAATAACAGCCGCACCTATAAACGTGGATCACGTAGCTCACAAAGAGCAGCAACATTGACCAACGCTACAGTTCCCTAGGCTTGCGCGCCTCATGACTGATAACCTGTACGACCTACTACTGTCTCGTGGCTTTGTGGCTCAGTCCACTGATGCTGAGATTCGTCAGCGATTAGCATCGCCGGTGTCCACCTATATCGGTTTTGATCCCACTGCGGATAGTTTGCATGTTGGTTCGCTGGTGCCGATTATGGGCCTTAAATGGTTGCAGCAGTGTGGACATAAACCATTGGTGTTGGTCGGTGGTGCGACGGCCTTGGTTGGTGACCCGTCCGGCAAAACCGCCATGCGGCAAATGCTCACGCGTGCGGACATCGATCGTAATGCGACAGCCATTGCCAAACAAATTGGCCACGTGGTGCGCTTTGATGACAGCGCAACCGGGGCAAAATTAGTTAATAATGCGGACTGGTTAGTCGGTAAATCATGGATCGAATTACTGCGTGAAGTCGGTCCGCATTTTAGCGTCAATCGCATGTTGACAATGGATTCGGTTAAAGGTCGCATGGAAAGTGGCGGCATTAGTTTTTTAGAATTTAATTACATGGTGATGCAGGCCTATGATTTTGTGCATCTCTACCGCGCTGAAAAATGTACAGTGCAAATGGGTGGCCAAGATCAGTGGGGTAATATTGTAATGGGTTTGGAATTAGGTCGTCGCACGGCAGAGGCAGATTTAGCCGGTTTAACTTTTCCATTAGTAACAAAAAGCGATGGTGGAAAATTCGGTAAATCTGAACAAGGTAATATTTGGTTATCTGCTGAACGAACACCAGTTTATGATTTCTATCAGTTCTGGCGTAATGCCGCTGATGCTGATGTCGCTAAATTTTTAGGTTTTTTCACTGCGTTACCGATGGATGAGGTACATAAACTGACCGCACATCACGATGAGCGAATGAATCAAGCAAAAGAAGTATTAGCATACGAAGTCACTAAATTAATTCACGGCGTCGCCGCTGCTGACCAAGCACAAAGCGATACCAAAAAAGCTTTTGGTGCAACGCATGATGTGACTGGCGACAGTATTCCGCATGCCGATATTCAAGGCAGTGAATTAGAAGCGGGTATCGGTTTATTACCGCTGCTAGTGCGTGCATCATTAGCAGCGAGTAACGGTGAAGCGAAACGCTTAGTGGCTGGTGGCGGCGTGAGCTTGCACAATGACCGCATCGATGATCCCACTCGTAAAGTCACTTCCGCTGATATTAAAGATGG
>JAHEDF010000665.1 GCA_024641365.1 Planctomycetota bacterium
CGATGGTGTTTTTAAAGCAATATTGCCTTCTCCATTTACGCCATGGCAAGTGGCGCAGACCGTAACAAATGTAGCGGCAGGATCTGTTGGAGGTGCGGGAATGACTGGTGTTGTTGACGTTTCACGTTCACCGCAGGCAGCGAGCCATACGATCAATAATAAACAGACAGTGATCAAAAAAGCGCTACGCACCATGACATACTAAACGTTCATTAACCTGAGTCATCTAGTGCCTGAAATGCCGCACACCGGTAAAGACCATCGCTAAATTCGCTGCATCTGCTGCCGCAATGACTGCTGGGTCACCTTTGCTACCGCCTGGCTGGACAACCGCGGTGATGCCGGATTTGGCCAGGGTTTCGAGGCCATCTGGAAATGGAAAGAAGGCATCGCTAGCGGCGACGCCACCCTTTGCGCGATCTTTTGCTAATGTGGTGGCGATCCAAGTACTATTGACGCGACTCATTTGTCCGGCACCGGTACCGACTAATTCGCGATCTTTGGTAATACAGATGGCATTAGATTTCAAATGTTTGCACACTAACCAGGCGAAGGATAAATCAGCCAGTTCAGCAGCTGTTGGTGTGCGTTTGGTGACGACAGTTAATGTATCAGAGTCCCAAGCATGGGTGTCATAATCTTGCAATAAGACACCACCGAGCACATTTTTACTATAACGCGCGCCAGCTGGAATAGCTTGCCAGGCACCAACTGCCAGCAGACGCACGTTGGCTTTCCATTTTGGTTTAGTGGTTAAAATGGTGAGTGCTTCGTCGGTAAATTCAGGCGCAATGACCACTTCAACAAATTGACGAGTAGCCATTTCCTCCGCTGTCGCTGCATCTACAGCGCGATTTAATGCTATAATACCACCAAAAGCAGCTTGCGGGTCACCATCATACGCGCGGACAAAGGCAGTTGCTAATTCATTGGCGGCAGCGCAGCCACAGGGATTTGTGTGTTTAATGATGGCACAAGCTGGATCGGAAAATTCATTAACCAGACACCAGGCGGCATCTGCGTCCATTAAATTATTATACGATAATTCTTTGCCATTTAATTGTTTGAGTTTGGTAACACCTGCAGCACCTGGGGTGCGAATATCATATAAGGCCGCCAATTGATGTGGGTTTTCGCCATAACGTAAATCCATCACCTTTTTAATAGGTAAAGCATTTTCGCTTGGGAACGCTTCATCAGCAGGAAATTCAGCGATGCGCGTTAGTTCGTCGGCAATTAAAGCATCATAACGAGCAGTAGCACGAAATACGGTTCGTGCACAGCGTTGGCGAAAAACTAAAGTGGTATCGCCATTGTGTGCATCCATTTCTGACAGGCAGCGGGCATAATCTGTCGGGTCAACCAGCACGGTAACTGATGCATGATTTTTAGCCGCTGAACGTAACATAGACGGACCGCCAATATCAATCTTTTCAATTTTATCAGCAGTTGTCGATTCGGGTTTATCAGCGGTGGCTTCAAATGGATATAAATTAACTACGACCATATCAATTAAATCGATGCCGTGTTGTTGTGCCGATGCTAAATGTTCGGGTATATCGCGGTTCGCTAATAAGCCGCCGAATTTTTGGATGCAGAGTTTTTACGCGGCCATCCATCATCTCAGGGAAGCCCGTATGTTCTGCGACTTCGACGACCGGCAGGCCAGCAGCTTTAATGGCCTGATAGGTGCCACCTGTGGATAGCAATTGCACGCCGCGCTGATGGAGTGCTGACGCAAAATCAACGACGCCAGTTTTATCGAATACGGATAGCAAAGCGCGGCGAATGGGCATGAGTCAAACTCCATGAACGAGTGGGAGGCGCGAGGGTCTAAATGATTAACCCAGGGGCAAGTGGGACTCTGGAACCAAGCCAGCAATGATGCACAGGTTTGGGAGCGATGTGCCTGACTTTGCGGTATAAACTTAGTCACAGCTTCCTGAAGCTCGTTGAAGGTCTATAACCTAGGGCATGCCGCACCAACAATCAGGTGATTCTGCTTCAGTGTTACCAGCGCCTAGTTGGCTGGATCGGATACGGAGGCTTATGTACATCATCATAGGTGCAATAGTAGCCGGTTATCTGTTGTTGAGTGTCGTATTATTTTTTGGTCAAT
>JAHEDF010000174.1 GCA_024641365.1 Planctomycetota bacterium
TATCCTGGGGATTTCGTTTTTTGTTTATTGGCGTTGGCTTATTAGCACTTGGTTGGATAAAATCTGGCTTCGTGGTCATTGAGTCGGGTAATCGTGCAGTCGTTATGCGTTTTGGTGAAGTGGTTCGCATTAGTGAAAGCGGATTAGTGTGGTCATGGCCACGACCAATCGACACGGTAATAATTGTTCCAGGAACCGAGCGACAATTGACGCAAACGGTGACGGCGTTGGATTTGAATCTAGAAACCAACAACACAGAAACGTCAACAACAAATACAGAAACCACAACTAAAGACACAGAAGCGGCTGCGCTTTTACAGGCGCAAGAAATTCCACTCGATCAACGAAAAAATGGCTATGCATTAAGCGGTGATGGCGGTGTGGTGCAAGTATCTGGAACGGTATTTTATCAGGTAACGGATGCAGCAGCTTATGTGTTGGCGCAGGAGCGATTATCACAGGTGTTGGAACGCACATTTCTTTCCAGTGCTATTGCTGCGGTTGCGACACGTCAATTAGATGGCGTAGTGGTAGTCAATGCGAATGCAGCCACAGATAATGGTCAAAATTCAGCAGCAAATATGCGTGAGCAATTACGTGGTGACATTCGTTCTGCTATGAATAACCGTCTGCAATTTCTAGATGTTGGTATTGCCATTAGTCGCATTGATTTAATTACCAATTTACCGGCTCGAGCTCGTCCTGCATTTGATCAGGTATTAGCGGCGGAAGCAGAAGCTGCGCGTATTTTAGCATCTGCTCGAACGGATGCAGAAACCTATCGCCAACAAGGTGAACGCGATAGTACTGAAATAAAACAAGATGCGGAAGCAAAAGCTAATGAATTACGAGCACAAGCAACTGTCGCCACTGCTGGGATTTTGGCGCTGAGCGCAGAACGTTCTCCGCAACAACGTTCTTTATTGCTCACACGATTATACCGCGAACGCTTGGAAGGTATTTTGCGACGCGCTGGTTTGGTATCGGTAGTAGATGGTCGCGAGCCAGTGCGCTTAATACTACCGGGAGGTAGTGAAGTAAAATGAACCAGCAGCCAACACCGTTGTTTAAACCCGCACCTGCTGAGTGGGCAGCAAAAATGAAACCAGCGGCAGCACATGATCATGAGCCACATGACGGGTGTTGCCATCACCATCACATGAATTTTGGTGACAGCGGTGATTTATTATCGAGCAAAGAAAAACGTGCGCTCGGATTACGCCTAACCTTGGCGTTAATTTGTGTTGGTTTATTACTGATCGCACTTGTCATTCATCTAGCGTGGCCTGCGCAAAGTGATTTAGCAAGTCTGGTTGCGGGTATTGCGGCAGCATTAGTTGCCATACCAGTTTTGCAGGAAGCATGGCGCAGTTTGCGTCAACCATCATTGCATGGCGTTACTGATCAATTAGTGGCTGTCGCTTTAATTGCAGCCTGGGTCGTTGGTGATTTAGAGACCGCTGCTTTAGTGCCATTAGCAATGGTCATTGGTCATATTTTAGAAGAGCGCAGTTTATTAGGATCGCGCGAAGCAATTGCGGCACTAGGGCGTTTAAGTGTCACCCATGCACGGCGATTAGACGCTGATGGAAAAGTCACAGAAATTTCCGTCGATTCATTAACCGTCGGCATGCGCGTTGAAATTCGCCCAGGTGATCGCTGCCCTGCTGATGGTGTGGTGCGTAGTGGGTCGTCCAGTATTGATACCGCGCCAATTACTGGCGAATCAGTTCCAGTTGAGGTAAAAAATGGCGATGCCGTTTATGCGGGCACCATTAATCAACAGGGGCGATTAGAAGTAGAAGTCACCAGCGTGGGAAATGATACCACCTTAGGTAAAGTAGTCGCATTACTTAGTGATGCCGAGCGAGCGAAGCCACCAGTAACACGCTTATTAGAACGTTACGCACAACCTTATTTAATTACTGTCATATTATTTTCTTGTGCTGTGTGGCTGCTGACCGGTTCTGTTGAATCAATGATGTCAGTATTAGTGGCTGCTTGTCCATGTGCATTAGTGTTGGCGGCTCCGGCAACGGCAGTTGCCGCTTTAGCTGTTGCAGGACGACACGGTATTTTGGTAAAAGGCACAGCATTTTTAGAAGAATTAGCTGACGTTAATTCGTTAGTGCTTGATAAAACTGGCACCGTAACACAAGGACATTTATCCTTACATCAAGCAATCAGTGTCGATGGAACTGATACGGACATGCTAAAGAAAATTGCGGGCAGTATAGGTGCGATGAGTAATCACCCTGTTAGTCAGGCGGTCGCACAAGCGATCGTAGAAACTGACCGTATTAATTTAAATGATGTGCAAGAAATCAGTGGCAAAGGCGTTACTGCAACTATGCCTGATGGTCGCCGTCTTATTTTTGGGCGCGCTAGCTTTTTAGGCGAACACGGCATCGTGACTCCAGAGGTGCCTGTCCATGATGGTCCGTTGGTCGCATTAGGTATTGATAAACAATGTGTCGGTTGGTTATTATTATCTGATGAACCAAAACCGGAAGCCTACGAAGCATTACAAGATTTACGTTCATTAGGTTTAACACATCAAGTCATGGTCACTGGTGATCGTCGCCCCGTTGCTGAAGCAGTTGCGAAACAACTCGGTATTAATCACGTCGAAGCCGAAGTATTGCCACAGCAAAAATTAGATACGGTTTTAAAAGAATTAGCGGAAGGTCGGCATCCCTTAGTCATAGGTGACGGCGTTAATGATGCGCTCGCGTTAAAAGCTGGAGCGGTTGGCATTGCAATGGGTGGCTTAGATGCCAGTGGTCGCCGCGTTGGCGGTACTGATGTCGCGATGGCATCGAGCGATTTAGTATTAATGTCGAACGATTTACGCCGCTTAGGTAGTTGTATTCGTTTAAGCCGTCACTGCCGACGCACTATTAATATCAATGTGTTAATTGGGCTGGGTTGGACGATGGTTATTATTGCTGGCGCAGCATTAAAATTTTACGGCCCCATTGCCGCAGTCATGTTACATAATTTAGGAACGTTAGCGGTGATGGCTAACGCAGGACGCTTATTACGATTTGATGAATCGGGCACGCACGTGGCGCGTTAGCTTCAAGCTTCGAGCTTCGAGCTTCGAGCTTCGAGCTAGGAAGCATAATTTGTTCGTCTAATCATTAAAAAAAGCACCAGCCATGCGATTACGTTTGGCACTTTTTTTACGGCAATTAAGCTCGCAGCTCGCAGCTCGCAGCTCGCAACTATTTCAGCAGTAAGTAATACAAACTGCCCTCAGCGAATTGATTCCCTGCACGATATTCTGCGCTATCGCCTTCACCCATGTATAAGTCGCAACGTCCTGCAGCTCGAATGCCACCACCGGTGTCTTGGTCTAAGCGCAGGGCGGCATAGGTGCCTTTGCGCCCATTGGTAAATGCAGCAGTGGTATCCACTAAACAGGCAGCACCCGGAGGAAAAATACTTTTATCGGTAGCGACGGAAACATCCGTGGTAACTGGTTGCCCTAAACTACCGAATGGTCCACCTTGGACTTGGGTAAAGAAAATGAATCGTGGATTACGTTGGCGGTAGGTGACTAAATCTTGCGGATTATCTTGGAAATATTTTCGCACGGTTGCTAAATTAAGATCTTCTTTGCGAATTTTCCCTTCATTGACTAAATCCATTGCGATGGGGTGGTATTTATGGTTATTGGTGCCATTAAATCCGACTTCCATCATTTGCCCGCTTGGTAAAATTACTTTTGCAGAGCCCTGAACTTCTACGATGTAAGCTTCATATGGATCGCTAAAATAAATTAATTCTGAGCCGCGTAGTTCGCCACTGTTTTCTAATTCTGCGCGGGTTGAGTAGGGAACTAAACTACCATCTGGTAAACGGCGCATGGCAACTTCATCTTGTGTCGCGCCATTTACTAAATCAGCTGGGCGTTTGTATAATGGATAGCGAAAAAAATTGTCGGGAGTTGTACTGGCTTTGAATATGGGAGTATAATAACCGGTAAATAAAACGCCACCGCGACGATCAAATCCGACACTCATTAAAGCGCGGAAACGGGATTTAATTGCCGCGTTAAACTGCGCAGAGTCGGTGGTGTTTTGAATAATGGCATTCAGTGCATGTAAACTCTCAATCACCTGATCTTTTGTAATGCTACCAACCGGATATTTTAAACTGGAACTTGGTTTATTTAAATAGGCGAGACTATTATTAATCGCTTGTTGTAGACGGAAGCGTTCGTCCTGTGTGAGTTCGATATCAGGCACTTTATTAATATCGACTTCAACCAACGCGTCTTCGCCTGGTGCCAGCTGGCGATTATAGTCTTTCTTAACCGGCTCTGGCGCTTTTTTATCACGACCCCAACGACAGCCGGATAACTGGATAACGAGTAGTGGGAGAATCAGGGCAATCAGGAAAGTACGCATGCCGAAGCATTGAGCATGGGGCGATAAGCGCAATAAATAATTATCTGTGAATAATTATTTAGTTGTGACAAATAAGCGCTGAAATCTCTGCGTAATTCGCAGGATATTTTCTTTAGAAATTAACACGCGAACTGCTGAGATGTCCAGATACGCAGACATCGTGAGGTTATCGCCTACTCAATTATCTGCCGTAGCGACCTAATGCGTCCAGTAAGGCGGATTCTACCGGCCATGGTTGACGGCGTGGATCGGTAAGCGCAACGATTTGGCGCACAACACGCATATCGCTGAACGGCCATGCAGCCAGTTCACCGCGGCGCGTTTCTTTGCGTACGCACGGTTCTGGCAAAATGGCTAAGCCCAGACCGGCTAACACCATTGATTTGATCACTTCTGGACTGTCGTGTTCTAAGGCGACTTTTAATTCAATGCCTTTGTCAGCGAGTGCGCGATCTAATAAGCGGCGTGTAACGGTAGAAGGCGGCAATAAAATAAATTCTTCGTTGGTGTAGTTTTCAATCGCACGACTACGGCTGCTGTGATTAACCGGCAACACTAAAACTAATTCTTCATCCCATAAACGTTTGCAGGTGAGGCCTGGGGGATCGAACTCAACGGCACAGACGGCCATGTCCAATTCACCGCTGGCAACCATTTCAGGCAAACGTTCACTGGTGCGGCAGATGAGGCGTAAATTAACCCGGCGATTTGCTAATAAGTAGGGACGCAAAATTGACGGCAGCGAATTAACGGCGACCGATTCACTAGCCCCTAAGCGCACACGGCCCGCTGATGTGCCATTGGCAGCAGAGAGATTGCTGGTGACGCGGGAGAGCTCTTCTAAGAGGGGGCCAGCGCGACCAACCAGCTCTTCACCGCCGGAGGTCAAACGCACAGCACGGCCAACACGCTCAAATAATTTAACGCCAAGCGAGCGCTCAAGTCCCATTACTTGGCGACTTAATGCCGGTTGGCTGAGTTCCAATTCCTGTGCAGCCTTGGTAAAACTACCAAGACGCGCCACGGTGAGGGCTGCAAGTAATTGATCGGTAGCAGGCAGTTGGCCGCGCATCATAGCAACCAATGAGACAAGCGTGTGGGCATATAGAAAAGTACAGGAGCTTCCGTATAAATGGGGCTGGACAGAACGAACGGGCAGCATGTGCTGCAGTCCGTCGGCTCAGCCGACGAGTGAAAGGAAGTCGCACGATGGCCAAACAGCGGGGAAAGTCCAGCGGGGCGTCAGAGAACTGGTCTGCTCGTGACTTTGTAAAAAGTCGACTTGTCCAACCAAAGCGGACAAAGGTTTTGCGCAACGAGCGTGCAATCGAACCAGAAACCGTCGATACGAAAGACGCTGATGGGATTTTGAAACGTCTAAAATCGGTCAAAGGTGGTGCCACTGCCGCACAACTGGCCGCGACTTTGGGCGGTGATGCCCACGGTCGCGATGTGTCGGTGACCATGCGTCGACTTGTTGAGACGGGCAAGGTTTTGGAATCGAAGCCAGGTCGTTACCAAGTTTCTGGTACTGATGGTGAGTATTCCGTGGTACTTGAAGCAGGAACGAAAAAAGGGTCGGTACTCGCACGTTTTCCTGATGGCAAACAAATGCCGGTTAATCCGCTCTATACTATTGGCGCCGGAGTTGGTGATGTTGCGCAGGCTTTAATTGGTGAAGATGATCAAGTATTAATTACACGTATCTTACGAAAAGTCGGCCGTGAAGTTGTTGGCACGGTTAATTTTAAACCCGGTGGCATGGTGTTAGTGTGCGATAATCGCCGTGAAGGCGATATGCCCATACTGTCGACATTTACAGGATTTACTAAGAACTATCAGTCGAGCGATCGCGTTGTTGGTACGATTGAAGTTGACCCAACTGGAGCAGTGGGTGTCCATATTACCAGCATCCTCAGTGATGAGTCGCCAGAAATAACAGATTTTCGCTATGTGTGCCTAACGCATGGATTGCCGGGGGATTTTCCGAAAGAAGTCGAAGACCAAGCCGCAAGTTATAAAGAGCGCTTCCCAGTAGGAACGCGTGAGGATTTACGCGATAAATTAATTTTCACTATCGATCCTGAAACAGCAAAAGATTTTGACGATGCGATTAGTTTAGAGCGAGATGCACAGGGCCGCATTGTATTGGGTGTTCATATTGCAGACGTGAGTAATTTTGTAACGCAACATTCCGCGCTTGATCAAGAAGCGGCAGAGCGGGCTACCAGTTGTTATTTAATTAATCGCGTCATTCCGATGTTGCCAGAAAAGCTGTCGAATGGTTTATGTAGTTTAGTTCCGAATAAAGATCGTTATTGCTTATCAGCATTTTTGACCCTGGATAAACAATTGCGTTTAGTGGATACGCGATTAACTGAATCGGTCATTTGTTCGCGACATCGCTTTACCTACGAGGAAGCGCTAGACGTCTTGGAAGGTCGTGCCGGTGACAATAAGTGGCCAAAAGATGTGGTCGATGTCTTGCGGCAAATAGGAGATATTGCACAAGGTTTACGTAAAGCCCGCGAAAAAGCAGGAGCATTAAATTTATTTTCAGTCGAGCATCGATTTAAATTAGATGTCAATGGTTTGCCCGTTGAGATTGACCAAGAGAGCAGCGATATTTCGCACCAATTAATTGAAGAATGTATGCTATTAGCAAATCGTGCGGTGGCTCATTGGTTGGAACAAAAAAAATTACCATGTGTCTATCGTATTCATGAGGAACCGGATCCGGAACGCATCAAAGTGTTTGCCCATATGTTGGAAGTCTATGGCTTGGATAGTTCGCGCATTCAAAATCGTTTTGGCTTACAAAAATTATTAGGGGATTTAAGTAAGGAGCCAGAATCAGCACGTTTGGTGCTTAACTTATTATGTTTACGATCATTTAAAAAAGCAGTTTACAGCATTGATAATATTGGTCATTATGCGTTGGCATTTCCTTCATATTGCCATTTTACCAGCCCAATTCGTCGTTATCCAGATTTATTAGTCCATCGTCTGGTAAAATTAGGCTTAAAAATTAAAGGATACTTAAATACCGAATGCCGTCGTAGTTATTTAGATGCTTTGGCTCGTCAGTCATCAAATTTAGAACAACGAGCAGAAGCAGCAGAACGTGATTTACATGCGCGCAAGGCGACGCGTTATTTAGCTTCGCGCATGGGTGATCATTTCGAAGGAGTCATTACCGGTGCTAGTCCAGGCGGCTTGTTAGTGCAATTAGTCGAAACAGGTATGGAT
>JAHEDF010000666.1 GCA_024641365.1 Planctomycetota bacterium
CGCGCTTAAAACAGGCACTCTTAGATCGCTTGACCAACAAGGGAAAATTTACCTTTCAGAAATTAGATATTGCTGATCGTCCCGGCATGGAAGCATTATTCACCACGGTAAAACCGCAACGCGCTGTGCATTTAGCTGCCCAAGCAGGCGTACGCTACAGTATCGAAAATCCGCACGCCTACGCAGAATCAAATCTCACTGGTTTTTTACATATCCTCGAAGGTTGTCGCCACACTAGGTGTGAGCATTTAGTCTACGCCAGCACCAGCTCGGTATATGGTCTGAACACAGCGATGCCATTCAGCGAACACCAACCAGCTGATCATCCCATGACTTTTTATGCTGCGACAAAACGCGCCAATGAATTAATGGCCCACAGCTATAGTCATTTATATAATATCCCCACCACGGGTCTGCGCTTTTTCACCGTCTACGGCCCTTGGGGCCGTCCCGACATGGCATTATTTAAATTCGCCAAAGCGATGCTCGCGGATGAACCTATTGATGTCTACAATAACGGAAAAATGGTCCGGGATTTTACTTACATTGATGATATCGTTGAGGGTATTGTCCGCGTCAGCCAACATGCCACGAATGGTAACACCAGTTGGAATGCTGCCGAACCCGATTCCGCAACCAGTGCCGCACCCTGGCGCGTCTGCAATATCGGTAATAATAATCCCGTACAATTAATGGCTTACATTCAGGCTCTAGAAAAAGCCTTGGGTAAAAAAGCGAAGATAAATTACCTCCCCATGCAACCCGGCGACGTGCCAGCCACCCAAGCCGACACCAGCACCTTAGCAGCGATCACAGGCTTTACGCCGCAAGTCAGCGTCGAGACTGGCGTTGCTCAGTTTATGGCTTGGTATCGTGACTATCACCAGATTTGAACATCACATTTAAACATCACATTTAACCTGAAAAAAGCAGTAGAATAACCCCCAAGACGCAAAGCATAAATAAGTTAGGACTTTATCAGTTGTCACCTTCTAGGATAAATGTCCTGTGCACCATCGGCGCGAATCGATACCAACCTGCTAGGCAACGTCCTAAACTTTACCCATACGTTCACAAACACCTGGCTAAAAGCCCCCAACGGGGGCGACGTAACGCCAGCCCAGTGCTTCAACGCCGGGATCCCAACGCCATAAACGGCCAAGCCCCAACGGGGGCGAGGCAAAACACTAATTTAAATCCCAAAGCGCCAACGGCGCAAAATTATACCAGCCTAGGACATCGCCTTAGGAAAAATATTGATGAACAATTAAGGGCTGAAATCCCACCATTGTCCTCATTCATCATGCTCAGTATGCCTAAGCCAATCTTCGCTTCAACCATTCAGTTAACTTGTTAGCGTAAACATATGACGTCCACGACCGGACCAACTCGCGAAGATCTGATCACCATTGATCCCGAGATAATGGGCGGGGCTCCCGTGTTTAAAGGCACCCGTGTGCCCTTGGATATCCTATTTGATCACCTGGAGACTGGCTCGACCATCGACGAATTTCTTGATGACTTTCCTGGCGTGAGCCGAAATCAGGCCATCGCCGTGATCGAATACTTGAAATCTCGCGTGGTTGCTTGAGTCGTATTCTCTTTGACGAGAACGTGCCGAGAAAATTTCGCAGCCACTTGATTGGACACTCGGTGGCGACGGTTCAAGAACTGGGCTGGTCATCATTGCGTAACGGTGACTTGTTGTGACAAGCCAATGATCGGTTTGATGTCCTACTGACAGTCGACAAAAACCTGCGCTATCAACAGAACTTCACCGGACTTTCGATTGCAGTCCTCACCATCCTGGTTCGCTTCAATAAGTTGTCGTTTTTGATCCCGATGGCCCCGCGCATTTTAGAAACATTGAGGACACTCACCCCAGGGCAGGTTGCTTCCGTTGTAGAAGATTCCGCATAATGACGATCACCGTCTTCTTGCCACTAAAATAACGCACTATATCTCACCAATCACCCGCCGCAAAACGCCGGGAGGGTTGAGCACCAGCTCGACCAGTCTTTATAAAAAATAAACGGCCAAGCCCCAACGGGGGCGAGGCAAAACACTAAATTAAATCCCAGAGCACCAAAGGTGCGACAATATACCAGCC
>JAHEDF010000667.1 GCA_024641365.1 Planctomycetota bacterium
TGCACTTGCGTTAATCAGCACTCCATTCGCAGGCATGACTGCAGATGCGGCATCGGTTTCATTACAATTTCTTCCGGGAATTGGCCCTGCGCGTGCAGCAGCTTTAGCCGCGGTGGGCCTATCAACCGCATGGGATTTATTGCACGCAGTACCGAAATTATTGCCACCTGCACCACCACTCACTGAAACAGGTCCATTACCGCTCGGTACGGCGGTGCGTGTACGTGCACGTGTGATTTCGGCTAAACCACAATTTATGCGCGGACGCGGTATCAGTATTATTGCTCATTTGGAACGAGCAGATGGCATGACTTTGAAAGCACGATTTTTTAATGCTGGTTATTTACGACGTCATTTAATCCCAGGTGAATGGTATCTGTGGGAGGGAAAAACTGACGACAAGCGGGTTGGTATTATTCAACATCCTGCCTTTGAACACTTAGCTGGTGGGCTACAGCAATCCATTTCCACGGAACCAAGCTGTCGCATTGCGTATCGCCCTGTTGATGGTGTCAGTGAACGTGCCATGGCGGATTTGGCTGAAACCTGCCTCACTAATTATCTCGCCACGCTCCTTGATCCCGCTGAGATACTACCACCACCCGCCTATCAAACTTATATTAAACAATTACATCAACCAACAGATGCAACACAGTATGAACAAGCACGCCGTATTATTGCCGAACGAGAATTAGTGGCGCTTGCATGGATCATGCAACAACGACGCAGCCAACAAATTAGTGCTCCTGGAAAAGCATGGCAATGGACTGAGACAACGCAGCAACGCGCGTTAGCGCGATTACCATTTTCGCTTACTGCAGCGCAAACGCAGGCCGTGGAAATTATCCGTAAGGATCTGCAGAATAATTCACCTATGTATCGATTATTAAATGGTGACGTGGGCAGTGGAAAAACAGCGGTGGCATTTATTGCCATGCTTGCGGTCATAGCTGATAAAGGACAGGCGGTCTTATTAGCACCAACGGCTGTGCTTATTTACCAACATGCCGCATTTATGTCAGCATGTTTGGCTGGATCCCGAGTTAACATGGCAATTTTGACCAGTGCAACGCCAGCAGCGGAACGCGCAGAAATTATTGAGCAAATTGCAGATGGAACGCTACACCTTGTTTTAGCAACGCATGCCATTTTACATGATGATGTTCAATTTGCCGCTTTAGGATTAGTGGTCATTGACGAGCAACATAAATTTGGCGTCGAACAACGTGCGACACTCATTAATCGAGCAGAAAAAAAACAGGGCTGGCGACCAGATTTATTAATTATGACCGCCACGCCAATTCCGCGCACCTTAGCGCTGACGGCTTTTGGTGATTTAGCTATTACACGTATTGCTGATCGTCCACCCGGACGCGCTGCCGTAACCACTTCGATAATGGCATTTTTAACCATGTCCGATTTGGACAAGCCCATTAAAAATGCTTTAAATGATCACGGACAAATATTTATAATTTGCCCACTGCGTGACAGTAGCGAACGAGTAACTGCCGCAGATGCAACGCAGGTACATTTACATATCAGTAAAAAATATGCTGACATCTCCTGTGGTTTATTACATGGCGCCATTAACGAAAGCGATAAAATTAAATTAATGGAACAATTTAACCACGGTCACATTCGCATATTAGTTGCAACGACAGTAGTTGAAGTCGGCATTGATGTACCAACTGCCACGCTCTTAATCGTATTAGATGCCGATCGTTTTGGCCTAGCCCAACTCCATCAATTGCGCGGACGCTTAGGGCGCGGCGATCGACCTGGGGATTGCATATTATGTTATCGCGATGCACCTAAAAAGGATGCTGACTCGTCGAGTGATAAATACGCTCGTCTGCATATTTTAGTCGACCATGACGATGGATTGGCCATTGCCGAGGCTGATTTACAACAGCGCGGTGCCGGACAATTACTGGGCACCGGGCAACATGGCTCGACCTCATTTCGTGTTGCCGCCTTACCACGTGATTTAGATTTATTGAGCGCTGCCCACGACATGGTGCGCCAACGTATTGCTCAGGGACAGACAGCGTCATCGAGCTTATTACGATTAATCACGCATGGCGATGCTGGCATATTGGCAGGCGGCT
>JAHEDF010000668.1 GCA_024641365.1 Planctomycetota bacterium
CACCCCAGGACGTTCCGCGACCCAAGCATCTTCGCATATTTCAAAACCAAAGCGAATGTCACCAACATCAAATAATAAATCGCCTATTGGTATTGCTTCGTTACCAATACGGGTGGTGGTAACGACACCATCTCGCCATGGTTTAAACCAACGCGGTTCATAATGTATGCCATCACCAGCTAAATTACGTTTGGGTACGATCCCAATGATACGTTTATCGGCAATAACGGCGACACAATTAAATAAGGCCCGTTGATGAATATGTGGAAAGCCAATAGCGACTACTAAACCGGCTGTTTCTTTCACAATATTTACTAAAACGCGCTCTGCTTGCACTAATACATCACACCCATGAAATGCATCTTCGCAGCCGTAACCAGTAATACATAATTCTGGTAAACAGAGTAAACCCACACCGGCCTGTCGAGCTTGTGTAATAGCAGATAGAATGCGTTGTTGATTACCATCCCAATCAAGTGGCGTTTGATTAAGGACAGCTGCTGTGACGCGTAACAGTGGCATATCAGACCTTCTCAGTAAAACGTTTTAAATTGGTGTCATGTAAAGATGATTACTTATTTGCGCTTTGTCGCTGACGTGCATGTTCGATCAATGCAATTTTACGTGCATGTAACCCGCTTTCGAGACCGACCGGATATTGGTGGGGATTATCCAAACGTTTTATACCGGCATGAAAGAGAGTTAATTGTTCTGCGGTGCGTGCTCGCATATGTGCGAGCGGTGGTTGTTGATAAACAAACTGTCCTTGCTTGAAAATAGGAATTAATAAATCGCAACTGTCGGCGGTAGTGGGCATTACTTTATGTCGGGTGGGATCAGCGGGATCTATCATGGCCCAGGTGCTTGGTTCCGGGTGTAATGCGTCCCAAATAACATCACCAATGGCTTCACCGTTTTGTATAAAACGACGTACGTTTTGTATGCCAGGATTAGATACTTTAATAGCTTGTTCGCTGAGTTTAACGCGTGGTTTCCAGGCGCCTCCTGGTTCACGAATAGCCGCTAATTTATAAACACCACCCAAGGCGGGCTGATCATATGCGGTAATTAATTTGGTGCCCACGCCCCATACCGCGATGGTGCCGCCTTGGTTTTTAATACTAGTGATGGTGCGTTCATCTAAATCATTAGACGCAACAATAACTGCTTTTGAAAAACCCGCTTCGTCCAATAATTTTCGAGCTTGTAGTGATAACCACGCTAAGTCACCCGAATCTAAACGAATGCCGACCATCTCATATCCACGCTGACGTAGTGCCTGTCCAACGGTGATCGCATGCTTAACACCTGCGATGGTGTCATAGGTATCCACCAAAAAGACGCAGTTATTTGGCATCGCACTGGCATAAGCCTCAAACGCCTCCATTTCATCGTCAAACGACATGACCCAACTATGGGCATGGGTGCCACGCACTGGAATACCAAAGCGTTTACCCGCCAAGACATTTGAAGTTGCCGCACAGCCACCGATATGTGCCGCACGACTCGCAGATAATGCACCGTCTAAACCCTGGGCGCGTCGCAAGCCAAATTCCAATACCGCATCGCCTTGTGTCGCTGCACAAATGCGTGCGGCCTTGGTGGCGATCAATGTATTAAAATTTATTAAACACAATAACGCTGTTTCTAATAATTGCCCTTGGATAATTGGTCCGCGAATGCGAACAAGCGGTTGATGTGGGAAGACCACCGTCCCTTCTGGTATGGCATCAATATCAACCGTTAATTGTAAATTACGTAGATAGTCAAGAAATGCTGGTTCAAATAATGGTTTATTATCGTTGCCAGTGAGTGTCGCTAAATAAGCAATATCATCATCAGCAAAGCGAAATTGTTTAAGCCAATCAATCACTGGCTCTAATCCTGCTGCTATGGTATAGCCACCACCAAAGGGCGACTTACGAAAAAAAAGATGAAAGACGGCTTCATGTTCAGCGCGTCCCGTCTTCCAGTAGCCATAGGCCATGGTGAGTTGATACAGATCAGTTAATAGTGTTGTGCCGAGCATAAGAACCTCCCAATGTTAGTGTATTAAATACACTAACACCTGACAGTCAAGGGCCGTCAATTATCTGTGTTTT
>JAHEDF010000175.1 GCA_024641365.1 Planctomycetota bacterium
CCATGCATCACTACGTGTTCCACCACCAGTGACAGTTGCTTCTTTTACCTGTGTTCCAGCAGCACGAATTAATCGCAAAGACTCTGACAAGCCGAAACTGATTCCTTCTAATACTGCGCGCGTCATGTAGGCACGATTATGTAAGCGAGTTAATCCAATAAATGCACCACGTGCTTGTGCATCACATAACGGTGTGCGCTCACCGGTTAAATACGGTAAAAAGGTTAACCCTTCCGAACCAATTGGAACGGTGGTTACTTCGCTACATAATTTTCCAAAGTCGACGCCTGGCGCACAGGTATCACGATACCACTGCAATGAACCGGCCGCTGATAACATGACACCCATTTGATGCCACGTTTCAGGAATGGCGTGACAAAAAGTATGTAAGCGGCCATCTTTTTCTGGGCTATATCCTTTGGTCGTGGTAAATACCACGCCTGAAGTCCCCAGCGCAATCGTCGTTTGTCCAGGCAATACGCTACCTGCACCAACAGCACCTGCCGCCTGATCGCCAGCGCCGCCAACAACTGGTACGCCAGCGGGGATTCCTAATATTTTTGCGGCATCCGCATGAACGGTGCCACTAATTTCAGTGCCTTCAATTAATCGCCCTAAATAACTTTCATTAATATTACAAACTGCCAACATTTTCTTTGACCATCGGCGCTTGGCGACATCCATTAATAACATACCCGCACCATCAGACATTTCGGCGACTTTGTCACCCGTTAATAAAAAACGTAAATAATCTTTTGGCAATAAAACTGTTCGTACTTGCTTCCAAATTTTTGGTTCATGCCGTTGCACCCATAATAGTTTTGGTGCGGTAAAACCTACTAAAGCACGGTTACCTGTTTCTTTTATGACACCTGGGAATTTTTTATGAATTAAATCACATTCTTCCTGACAGCGGCCATCATTCCATAATATAGCTGGACGTAAGACTTTATTATTTGCATCTAACAATGTCGCACCGTGCATTTGTCCACCAATACCAATGCCTTCAATTTGTTCTTTGGGGCACTTTTTGACTACTGCTTTTACGGATTTTACTAAACCCTCCCACCAGTGCTTGGGATCTTGCTCACTCCAAAGTGGTCGGGGCGTCGATAAAGGATATTCTGCTGTTGCCGATGCTAATATTTTTCCGTTTCGCGCTACTAAAACTGTTTTGCAACCTGATGTGCCTAAATCGATACCAAGGACTGCCATGGGGTATTCCTAACAAACGCCACCTGTATTAGTGGATCGGCGGATTGTTTTGTTTGGCAATTTTCACCGTCAATGGGTCTTTACTGGAATTCTTTAGTTTGCGTGCCGCTAACAAGCGCTTGGCTTCTTTGGATTTTCGTCCTTTTGGTGTCAATTCATCCCACCGATCAATGAAGCCATCTTTCAGATCTTTATAGCGTTGTATCGAATCGATAATGACTTGATGTGCCACTAAGCGATCTTCCCAACCATAAGTATCTGATTTTTTTCCTTCTAAATCTTTATAAATATTAAAGAAATAGTCGACTTCTGCTAAGTAATGACTGGCCAAGTGTTGTAAGCCATGAACTTCGCGCATGCGCGGGTCGCTCACCGGAACTGCTAAAATTTTGTGATCTAACCCTTTATCATCACGCATAATTAAAACGCCAAGCGGGCGCACTTCAATTAAACAACCCGTGAATGTAGGGTGCTCTACAATGACAACCACATCTAACGGGTCACCATCTTCCGCATGTGTTTGTGGAATAAAGCCATACGCACCGGGATAATGGACTGGGCTATAAAGGGTACGATCCAATTTAAAGACATTCATCTCTTTATCATATTCGTACTTATTCGATGATCCTTTTGGAATTTCGATGACAGCGTTAATAACGTTGGGAATGTCGGATCCCGTTGGGAGTTCCATGTAGTTGGCCATAAGTCCTCGTGGTGTAGGGGCCAGACCGTAGCTACCAGTGGTCAAACCGCAACCATGCGGCCAGAAGTCAATAATAGCCAAAAATTCGTGAAATACACTGAATGAAAGCGGTTCCACAAATTGCTTGGCTTTCAAAAATTGCGCATAACATGCCAGCATCAACCCCACCAGAACGCTTTCGGAGCCCGCATGGCCAAGACTTTGACCACTTACTTCAAAAATATCCCAAATATCCGTTATGAAGGTGCCAATTCGGATAATCCTTTTGCTTATAAATACTACGATGCCAAGGCTAAAATTCTTGGCAAACCAATGAAAGATTGGATGCGCAATGCGGTTTGTTATTGGCACACATTTCGTGGTACTGCATTAGATATTTTTGGGCCAGGCACCTTGGTCCGTCCATGGGAAGATGGCACTAATTCATTAGATATGGCTTTAAAGCGCACCGAAGTGGTGTTCGATTTTATTAGTAAGTTAGGCGTTGAATATTACTGCTTCCATGACCGCGATGTTGCACCTGAAGGGAAAGATCTGACGGAAACCAATAGTAATTTATGGGCGGTTGCTGAAAAATTTAAAAAGCTGCAAAAAGATACTGGCATAAAATTATTGTGGGGCACGGCAAATATGTTTAGCCACCCACGTTTCAGCCAGGGCGCTTCCACCAGCCCAAATGCTGACGTATTTGCTTATTGCGCTAACTCAGTCAAAGAAATGTTAGATGTCAGTAAATTTTTAGGTGGTGAAAATTATGTGTTTTGGGGTGGCCGTGAAGGTTACAACAGCCTGCTCAACACCAACATGGGCCGTGAAGCTGATCATGCTGCTAAATTCTTTCACATGGCAGTCGATTACGCCAAGAAAATTGGCTACAAAGGCCAATTTTTAATCGAGCCAAAAGCCTGTGAGCCAACCAAACATCAATATGATTTCGACTCAGCAACTGTACTTGGTTTTCTTCGTAAATATGGCTTAGAAAAGCATTTTAAAATTAATGTAGAGCAAAATCATGCCACTTTAGCAGGCCATGATTTCTGTCATGAATTAGCTGTTTGTGATGCCAACAATGCGTTGGGTTCTATCGACTCGAATCGCGGCGACGTCATGAATGGTTGGGATACTGATCAGTTCCCTGATGATTATCGCGAATGCGCACAAGCGTGGACCATTATTCTCAGTAAGAAAAATGGTCTCGGTACTGGTGGCTTAAACTATGATGCCAAAGTGCGCCGCGATAGTTACGACGTTGAAGATATGTTTTACTCGCACATTTGCGGCATAGATACATGGGCACGCGGCTTACGTATTGCTGAAAAAATTATTAAAGACGGCAAACTTAGTAAATTTGTCAAAGAGCGTTATAGTAGCTATGACAAAGGTATTGGCAAAACCATTGAAAGTGGAAAAGCCAATTTTCAATCATTACAAAAATACATTTTACAAAAAGGCGAAGCAGAACCCAACAAGTCTGCCCGTCAGGAGTACCTTGAAAATCTGATTAATTCATATTGCTAACCGATGAGGACACTCATTGCTCATTAAAATTGTGTAATGAGTGTCCCGCATCCATGAAAGGGTTCCCCATGTTGATGTCCTTACCACTCTTAGAACAACCGAGGCCGCAAATGGATGCGACAATCCCTCCTCTCGTTGGTGGAACCACCATGGTACCACGGGATATTCACTGCCGTTTGTTGTACACGGGATTTACCACCGTGACGCCAGATTCATGGGCACATTCCCTGTGTAATCCGTATTGGCGCTTATATCAAAATCTGGATGATGGTGCATCTATTGTTTCCCCCGACGGGGAATTTCATATTCCCGCTCGTCAAATTGCATTAATTCCAGCGTGGGGGCGATTTCAAAGCCGTTGTATTCAACCGGTTCGCCATTTTTACATTCACTTTGATCCGCAAGGTTTAAGTGGTGACTGGGAACGTGAACATTTTACCAAACCAATTATTCTCCCATCCGACCCGCTCAGTGAAAATTTCGCACTCTCACTACATGCTCGCGATGAACAGTCATTATTGTGGCGTTCACGGATTCAACATTTAGTACTTGGATCGTTAGTAAAAGCATTGGAATTATTGCCGCAAGGTGTGCTAGATCGCTTTGACCAACAAGTTGCCGGCCGCGATCCTGTTGCTCCAGCCTTGCGTCATATTGAAGGTAATTTGCACGATAAATTACCTGTGCCGACTTTAGCTAATTTATGTAATTTAAGTGTCGATCATTTCAGCCGCGTTTTCCGTCAATTACTGGGACAAACCCCAACGCGTTATATTCAAGAACGACGTGTTGCTGTTTCTGCAGAACGCCTTGTCAGCACCAATGACGACATTACACAAATTGCGGCCGAAACAGGTTTCGCAAATCGTTATCATTTCACCCGCGTGTTTGCACAACGCATGGGTGTTCCCCCTGCCACCTATCGGCGCACAGGTCGCATCTAATTGATTGAGATTATTCGTCCACACTGTCATTGGCGGGACATGAATGGCTGCATAAGCATATTTTGTTGATATATCCAAAAAATCGTGCGGTATCTACCCCGCACGATTCTTTTTTGTATAAGATGATCGCAAATGACGATGTAAATTAGCTTAATGAGAATTACTGTCCTCGTAAATAGCCATAAAGATGAATATAAGAAATGACCATCTAAAATAGTGATTTAATCACACATGTCTATTTCAAACCACGTCTTTTCACTCTTAGTCACCAACGGTTTAAATACTGTTATGCTAAATTTTGTGAAAAAATTATTATTTAAAATTATTTCTATTTTTTTGTTCCTTTCATTGACGCTCTGTGGTTTATTCGCTGGTGAGAACTCACCCTGCTTATTAGCTAGTAAAGGCGGAAATTCGTTACCTGTTATTATCGCTCCAAACGCCTCGCCTGCTGTTCAGAAAACAGCACAAGAATTCTCAACGTTCCTTAATCGATTGAGCGGCGGATCTTCGGTTGTACAAATTGGCAATGGGGCAAATGGTATTGTAATAGGGTGTGCATCCGACTTTACAGCACTTCCTTTTTCCTATGTGTTTACAAATAATCCTTTTGAACGTGAAGATTACGAACTGCGAACCCAGGAAAATGGCCTTTGGATTATCGGCGCTACAGATCTCGCTGTTTCTCATGCTGTTTGGGATGTCTTATTTCGACTTGGCGTTCGCCACTATTTCCCTGGGCCCAATTGGGAAATTATTCCGCCGCCAAGTTCATTGACTTTAGATGTTCACGTACATGAACATCCAGATTTTGCTGCTCGTCGTATTTGGTATAATTGGGGATTATGGGGTTATAATAATAAACCGTATGCGGAATGGTGCGTACGGAATCGCATGGCACGTGGATTTCTTTTAGATAGCGGCCATAGCTACAAAGCAATTATTGAGGCAAATCGAACTGAGTTTCTTGCCCATCCTGAATATATTGCTGAAGTCAACGGTAAGCGCGAAATGACCGGAGACGTGAAGTTTTGTATTTCTAATCCAGGTTTACAGGAATTAGTGGTCAAGCACGCGCTCAAATATCTGCGTGAGAAACCGCACGCGGATAGTATTTCACTTGATCCCAGTGATGGAAATCGGTGGTGCGAATGCCAAGCCTGTGTTCAACAATTTCCCACCATTGCAGATCGTGTTGTATTTTTGGCAAATATAGTTGGGAAAGCGATCGACGGTGCCGACATCGGCGATCGTCGTATCGGTATTTACGCCTATAATAAACACACCGGACCACCTACCATTGACGTACACCCGCGCGTTATTGCGAGCGCGACGACCGCATTTATCGGCGGCGGATTAACCCATGATCACGTATTACATGGCTGGCAACAACGCGGCGCAACCATGGGTGTGTACGATTATTTAAGTGTCATTGATTGGGATTGGAATTTACCAAGTGGCGGAAAAGGTGGACGTCCACAACAGCTCGCAGTTGATATTCCACGCTATTACAAATTAGGAGCGCGCTTTTATGATGCCGAATCTGGTGATTGTTGGGGTCCATGTGGCTTAGGATATTGGATATCGTCCCGGCTTTTGTGGGATGTGACAAACGCAACAGATATATCAAAACTGACTGATGATTTTCTTGGTCGAGCATTTCCCAATGCCACTGTGCCCATGCGTAAATTTTATGTGCTGCTCAATTTTAATAAACAAAAACGCTCTTCGGCTGATCGCCTCGGGCGCATGTATCGAAATTTAGATGCAGCACGGCAATTAACCATCACTATACCTGAAAAAAATCGTATTCGCGATCTCATTCTTTATACACGTTATGTCGAATTATATTCCTTATTTGCAGATGGGCGTGGCTCACGCGAAGACGTGCTACGACACGCATGGCGCATGCGCACCACTATGATGATTCATAGTTATGGCATTTGGTGTCGATTGTTAAATCAAAAGGCCGCACTTACCAAAGAACATCCATTAAAAGATAATTCACCTTTTTCCGACGAAGAAATAAATAGTTTTATATCACAAGGCATAGAAAAATATATACCAGAAGATCCTGGCTTCGCTCCTGTTTCATTTAGTTCACAACTTATACCGGTTGCTGAAAAACTGACGCTCAACAAAGTGCCTCCTGGTCGATTCCCTGATGCACCTCAAGATCGACAACAGTGGTGGTTGTGGTTAGCGCAACCTACTGGCTTAGACATTACGGTTACCATTAATAAAAAATGGGAAAATCGCACGCCTGAACTCAAATTATTTGCAATAAATTCTGTTCACCCCGATCCCGTCGCAATCAATGACACGATTCGCGCAGATAACCTTGAGCATCATCTTCATTTAGCATCGTCGCATACGGGATTACATCGTCTTGATACACGCGATGGTGGCGATGTGACACTCATAAAATGGCCTGATATTCCAATTAGCATTGAATCAGGGATAGACACACCTGGCGTCACCAACCACATGCGCGGCACTTGGACATTATCTTTTTACGTACCCAAAGATACGAAAATTGTCGGGGGTTGGGCTTCACGCATTGCAAATTGGGCACCAAAAATTAGTGGTAAATTGCTGACTAGCTCTGGAGAAGTCGCCTTAGATTTTCACGGCCGAGGAGATGGGTGGTTTGCTGTGCCTGTTCCTCCGGGAGAGGACGGAAAATTATGGACCTTTGCTAATACGGTTGGCCAGCGATTGTTAATGACGGTGCCACCTTTTCTCGCACGATCAGGCCAAGAATTATTATTGCCCGAAGAAGTCGTGACTGCTGATGCCGATAAATAAACCAAAGAGAATATAACAACACGCTACTTATGATTTACGCTAATAATACGCTATCAACTTTTACTAATACCTAATTCATCCATACGCTTTTTGAGAGTTATACGATTAATTCCCAAAATTTCTGCCGCACGTAATTGATTGCCTTCGGTTCGTGATAGGACTTCGCGCAATAATGGCTCTTCCATTGCATCGACATATTTTGCGTAAACCATACCACTGTTTTGATTGATGAGCCGTGCTGCCAAACTAGCTGCTGCTGCGTGAAATGACGAATAGGATGGTCCGTCGGCAATTGTTGGCGGTAAGGATAAATGACTTGATCCAATAATACCACCGGTCGCTAAAACAGCGGCTTCCTCTAAAACATGTTTTAATTCACGAACATTTCCCGGCCATTGATGACGTCGCAGG
>JAHEDF010000006.1 GCA_024641365.1 Planctomycetota bacterium
TATTGAAAAAAGCACAGCTTTTCTCTTCGGTTCTCTGGTTCTCCATGTTAATTTGTTGCCGTTACGGATGATTTGAGGCGGAATTAGTATCAATAGTTGGAATAAGTAATGCCTGGGCTAATTCGGCATAATAGGTCCCTGGATATTTTTTAACAAAGCCAGGAATTTCCCGGAGCATTACTTCTTCTCGTTTGTCTTCTGGAACCTTAAGTAATTGTTTTTGAAATGTATGCCACTTTTCTTCGGCCCTTAATTCATCACGAAATGCGCTATCGCGTTTTAATTGTAAGAGGGTGGTACGTGCTGGTTTTATCTGCGGAAAATCTTTTGCGGCTTCGACCATATCGCGGAATGTCATAAAGGCCTCAAAACGATTCGGGGCATTTTCATTTTCAGCTGTTTGTAGGGCGGTTGCCAATTGAGTGTCAAAGATTGGCATCATTTGTTGTGCTAATACTTGAGCGCCGCCAACAGCTTCATTTTCTTGTAGTAACTTTATTGCGCTAATAATTCTGCCTGTTTCGGCTAAAAAGGATGCTCGCTTTAAAATAGGATCCATTCCTGAATTGGGTACGTGCATGACAATGGTGTCAGCAACTAATTGATACATAGCGTTTATTTTTTCAATGATGGCAAATTCTTTTGGGTCTGTGCCAAGGTAAAAAGTGCTCGCATCTCCGGAGTCACCTACTTCTCCAGCAGGCGAAATGAGCGCGTAGGTCCAAACGCCTTCAGTAGCGGTAACTTTCTTTTGATAAATGCCTTTTGTATCGGTAGCGATAATCCATTCATCTGTGGTTGCACCATAAGCTTTAAGAAATTCCACGGCATTCTCTGGTGTTCCATGATCCCCTTTAATGCCGACTAAAACAATGCCAGCATTCTTATTCTTTTGTTGCTCTAGGGTTTTAATTAAATCTGGCGCCCATTCATTGCCTTGTGCGGTGATTGATTTCACAAAAAACAGAACGACCAGTTTGCCTCGCAGCGAACTCATTTTGAGTGGTTGCTCACTCGCTTGTGTGTGAATCGAGGCGCCAAATTCGGGAACTGTTTCAGCATACAAGGTGTGACAGAGGCTGACGCTGATGAGTAGAATAAAAATAGTGCGAACAAACATAAGCCGTCTCCATAGTTTATAGAAACTATTCAGGAGTGTGCATCGGCAAAGTGAATGTCTATAAATAAAAGGGAACTGCTACCAACTATCGTGCGATGCACTGATTATGTCACAAACAGGTTGGTAAGTGGATAATGCTAGAAATCTTCAAAGGTAATAAAAACGTACAAATTAATATGGGAAGGTAATTCAGTCCTTTTCTGTAGACTGGTAAATTACATGGAGCGCGCATATGGTCCACGTTGTTCATGCATTTGTAATTCTTCAACCCCAGCATTGATTATGCGTACATTTTGCGGTCCCCAAATAGCGCGTAATTTCTCTAATAATTCATTTGTTGGATGCACGCGCCATTGTTCGCCCAGGCTCAGCGTTAATAACACGTCTTCTTTAGTATGTAATAACACGGTGAGTGGTCGTTCGCCGGGATGCTCTTTGAGAGCCGTTTCGCTAGCCCGTAATTGCGACTCTGCATCATCGATTGTCTGAATAGCGCTTCCATTAACATGAATGACGATTTCACGAGTAAGCCGTTCTACGATTAGCGAAGCAGGAATTACATCATTAATACGCAGGCTTGGTAATTCATCAGACTGCGAGTTTTCTTCCATACCCATATCCTCGGATGGGGCATCGCCATCCTGATTTAGTATTGGACGTTGGGCTTGTCGTTCTCGACGATCAATAGTGCCGCAAAACAAGGCGACTAAATCAGCTTCGCAGTCATGGGCAAATTTTTCAAATGGACCCGGCACTGTCTCACCACGGCGATTTTGATTTCCCGGAAATAAAACACCTTCAAAGCGGCCAAACTGATCTTCTAAACTGAGGACCGCCATAGTCTTTCCAGATTTGGTGCGGAAAACTCGTTTATCTAAAACCACCGCTGCGATGGCGATGGCATTACCAGTAGCTTCCTGTGCCATAGTTGCGGTTGTGTGGGTAGCAATGCTCCCCAGCGTGCTGCGCTGTTCGCTCACCGGATGACTAGAAATCCAATAACCAGTTAATGATTTTTCATAGCCGAGTCGTTCAGTCATATTCCAATCAGGAATATCTGGGTAGCCTGTGGTTTCTTCACGAAAGGCGTCATCTTTTTCGAAGGTGGCAAATAACGTTTGCTGATTTTGTGCTTTAACTTTCGATAAACGATGGGCGCGATCAAATGCGCGATCTTGTACGTCATACAAAGCATGTCGATTTAGGTGCAAACTATCTAAAGCACCAACTTTAATTAATGATTCCATAACTCGTTTATTAACAGAGCGCGTATCGATTCGTTCACATAAATCATATAAACTGGTAAATGGACCATGTGCTTCACGTTCTTGAATAAGCCCGAGTGCCGCACCTTCGCCGACCGCTTTGATGCCACCAAATCCAAAGCGTACAGTGACTTGCCCTTGTTCGTGCGATTTCTTAATGACGCGGAATTCCCACCCAGATTCATTGACATCCGGCGGTAAAACAGGGATGCCAGTATTGCGTAATTCCTCAACAAATTTCGTCATCTTATCTTTGTTATCCATTTCGTAGATCAAGTTAGCGGTCATAAAAGCAGCGTAATGGTTTGCTTTCATATACGCTGTCCAATACGCAATTAATCCATAACAAGCAGAGTGTGATTTATTGAAACAATAGGAAGCGAATCCGAGAATTTTCTCCCACATTTCTTTACATTTCTTTTTATCAAATTGATGATGTTCCCAGGCGCCTTCAATAAATTGTTCTTCTAATTTCTTTAACGTATTGATATCTTTTTTACCCATGGCCTTACGTAAATCATCAGCTTGTGATGGGGTAAAACCGCATAATTCACGACTAATAGACATGACCTGTTCTTGATAAATATACAGGCCATAGGTTTCTTTTAAAACTTCTTCTAATACGGGATGTGGATAATCAACGCGTTCACGACCGTGTTTGCGATCACAATATTGTGTATGCATCCCGGCCATTAACGGACCGGGGCGATACAAAGCCACCAAGGCAATTAAATCTTCAAAGCGGTCAGGTTTTAATAATTTAATAAGTTCTTGGAATCCCGACGATTCACATTGAAAAACGCCAAGCGTTTGACCTTGTCCGAGCATAGCGAAGGTTTTTTGGTCGTCTAATGGCACCGTTCCATAATCAATATGAATGCCTTCGCTTTCAAAGGCGATATCGGCTGCTTTCTTTAAAATGGACATGGTTTTTAAACCCAAAAAGTCCATTTTTAACAGACCGCATTTTTCGACCTGGGTCATATTAAATTGTGTGGCAGATTTTTCCTTAATGCGACAAACTGGGACGTAATCACTAACTGGACCAGGTGCAATAATCATGCCACACGCATGAACACCAAGTGACCGTCCTAATTTTTCTAATTGTAAGGCAGCGTCGAGCACATTTTTAGTACGCTCATCGCTGTCATATCTTTTTATCATGCTATCAACGGCACCGAATTCATTTTTTTCTTTGTTAAGTGCTTTGCGTCCTAGACAGACTTGTAAATCATGCTTTCCAGAAGGGTCTTCAGGTACTAAATTCGCTAATTCTTGTGATTCTTCAGGCGTCCAATGATAAGCGCGAGCGACATCTTTTATTGCCATGCGCGCTTTCATGGTACCAAGTGTCATAATTTGTGTGACCGCATCATGGCCATATTTTTGCGCAACGTATTCAATAACTTCGCCGCGGCGATCTTTGCAAAAATCAATATCAATGTCTGGCATTGATTTACGGCCAGGATTTAAAAAACGTTCAAACAGTAACCCATATCTTAGCGGGCACATGTCAGTGATACCTAAGGCATACGCCACAATTGATCCGGCAGCGGATCCACGGCCCGGGCCGACCGGAATACCATTGTCTTTGGCCCAATTAATAAAATCGGCAACAATTAAGAAGTAGGCAGCGAAACCCATTTTTAAGATAGTGTCTAATTCAAAATTTAAGCGTTGGTCGACTTCAGGTCCGGGATTGTCGCCATAACGTTTTTTTATGCCGCGCGCGCATAATTCTCGCATCCATGTTTCTTCAGTATGTCCGTCAGGACAATTAAACGATGGCAAGTAATAAGTCCCAGTTGGAATTTTTGATTCGCTACATAATTCAACTACGCGGCGTGTGTTAGTTATCGCTTCTGGCAAATCCTTAAATAAAGCAGCCATTTCCTCTGGCGATTTTAAATAATATTCGCGACTGGGCATGCGTTTGCGCCGTTCATCATCGACGGTCGTGACCTTTTGAATTGCCAACTGCACATCATGCACGTCACTATCAGATTGATTGAGGTAATGAACCCAATTTGTCGCAACGATACCGACACCTAGTTCACGCGCTAATTCGACATTACCATTTAGTGTCGACATCGGACCATCAATACCGTGGTCAGTTAATTCAACAAATAAGCGTTGATCAGTGAAGATATCTTTGAGTAAGCCGAGTTGTCGACGCGCTTCTTCATGTGCACCAGCCATAATATGACGATTTAAAAAACCGTCCTTCCCAGCGCCGGTTAAGCAGACCAGCCCTTCGCTTAATGTAGCAATCGCTTCTAAATCAACACGAGGTTCAAAGTAAAAACCTTCAAGCCAACCACGGCTTACTAATTTACCTAAATTACGGTAGCCAGTTTCATTTTGTGCGAGTAAAACCAACTGATGCCAATCACGAACACGTTCATGCATGCCAAGCGGCGATACATTTAATTGACAACCAATGATACCGGTGATCCCAGCTTCTTTAGCTTTCGAATAGAATTCAAATGCACCAAATAAATTGCCACGATCAGTGAGCGCCACCGCATTCATACCATTTGTTTTAACAGCATCGACCAAGCGACTGGCAGTGACCGTCGATTCCAACAGCGTGTAATGGCTGTGAACATGCAAATGGGTGAAGTCAGTCATAAGCAACGTGGTAGCGACAGGTTAATCGCAAAAACAAAAATTCCCACACGTCATTTGACGTGTGGGAATGCTGTTTAACTGCGTTTATCAGATGACTGCCGCTGACCGCCAAGTGCTAAGTCCTTAGCAATGCTTTAGAATTCAACCTTTAAGTTCCCGCCAAATAAGTAAATGTAGTCGTCACTCGCATTCACACCGGCCGGAGAAACATCTTTATAAACGCCATCAGGTTTGAATAAACCACCAAAGATTGTAATCGTGGAGTCGGTGGTAAAATCCCACGCTAAACTGAGGTCGGCTTCTTGACCAAATTTATTTGAGCCCGATGCCGTTGATTTATCTGTTTTGTAATACGCATAGGTTGATTTCAAGCGTACACGTTTAGCAGTATCTAAGGCATATTCCACCTTGCCTTTGACTGCTTGTAAATTGCCTTGTAACAAACGGCTTAATTCTCCATATTTTTCGCTTTCTACAATATACGTATCGCTCACAGATTCCCAGCTATTAATAAAGGCATTGTTTCTACCGTCACCAGGATTGTCATCACCAGTCATGTGATCAAATTGCAGACCCAACACTAAATTGTTAACATGCCAATCGACGCCGAGGTTTAATCCAAAGCCTGCAAACTTGGTGTTATTATCTTGGTTGCCATTTTGCATGGCAAATTCACCATACAATTCAAAGTCTTTAAAATCTGCATCAGCGCCTATATAATATGTAATTAATTCATCAACAACGGTGCCATTATTCAGTATGGTACCCCGCTCTAAGTTTGCTGAGCCAGTTATGAAAATGCGATCATCGCCTGCTTTGGCTGGTTCCCAGTCAAGAGCGACACCATACAATTGGCTGTCATCAGGCATCCGGAAAACATAGGGAGTAATGTTAAAGGTATCGAGATTATACGATGCACGTATCCCATCCCAACTCGTTATCGTATTATAGTCTGCGCGGCTGTCGAATAAAAATGATCCATGATCACGACGTAAATTCCATGCTACTGGCTGCCGCCCAGCATCAATTGATAATTCACGATAATTTAAAAAATCTTTTAATTTAATAAACGCATCATCAAGGACTGCGTTACCACTGTTACCATTAACTGGAGCGTTAGTGGTGGTCGATGGATTATTATAAATCAATCCATTTTCTGTGGCGCGACTATTGCCCATAACGCCTTGACCAGCCAAAGTCACTTGTACTTCAATGCGACTATCAACCGCGATACGCGTACCAATTTCTGCGCGGTACCAACCCTCAGACCGATGATCACTCATCGCCGGATTATTCGCATTACCGTCAGTATAATTACCTTGTTGTAGTGCGTCTAAATCAACAACGCCTTGAATGTACACTTGGCGATTACCGCCCTGTATTTTTCCAGGAATGATTTCCGTGGCCCCGCCGCCGCCAGCTCCACCGATAACTGTTGGGCCCGGTGCGTCAGCGCCATGCACCAGGCTGGACGTCAAAACAACCATGGCAGGAACCATGGCTAAGCCCGTAACAGGTGTGGCTCGCAAAGAAAACATGGTCGGACGCGCAGTCATGGAGCAGCCTCTAGCAGTTCAATCGATCAAAAAAGCGATAAGCACCAGCCTACCACCATCTACTGAATCGGGCGAGAACGCTAACCATGCTGTGACGGCGTGCAATGCGGTGAACGCCCCGACTCGAGAGACCTGATGACGATCAATCTGAGCAAATCTGTCACTACCAACGAACTCCGATCACAACCTATCGGTTTGCAAGCGGGCGTGATGTTGTCATGGTGCCAAGCATCTCATTCGTCACCGTAAGCGAGCCAAGGACCACCTATTTATGCGTGCAATCTTCATTCTGATCGTTTTAGCTGCTGCCGGATTTTTTGCGTACACGTGGTTCAACAAATCTGAAACCGCCCCAGAAGGCACCCCACCTGATCAAACAACACCAGCACAACCTGGTTTTGGTACGACAGAGGGGGCAAAGCCTTTACCGAGCGACTTAAAAGAGGCCTATGATAAAGCAGAGGCGTTATGGGCAGAGTTATCAAATGGTGGCGGCAATCCAGCTGCGTCGCCTAAAGGTCCGCTGTTAAATAAATTATATGCGAGTGTCTTAAAAGGAATTTATAATAAAGACGAGCATAAGGGCTTAGAAATTAAAATAATAACTGACCGCCTAACACCGTTAGGCACTGAATTATTTTTCACTAAAACACGCTATGTCGATGATGAAACAGGAATCATGGGATTACATGATGTCTCAGCGGGTCAAAACCCAGATGGTATTGCAAAATCGTATGGCATGTCATTTGAATTATTAAATCGTTTACGTGGCCGTGATCCAAGCGAATCGCGATTAAATTTAGGCGACCGTTTAAAAATTGTTAAAGTTAGAGAAAATGGCGGAAATTTTATGCATGTCGACAAAAGTGATTTTTATTTAGATCTCTATATTGCGGGATTATTTGCTAAACGTTATGTTATTTCTCACGGTGCTGTAGAAACCCCAACCCCAACTGGCACATCAAAAATTACCGATCGCGTTTTAAATCCCACCTGGACTGATCCAAAAACGCATGAAGTTTATCAACCTGAAGATCCACGTAATATTTTAGGAAAAGTGTGGTTAAAATTTTCACCTGATGGTTTAGGTCAAGATGGATTAGGCATTCATGGTTACACGGGACCAAATCCACAAATGCAGGCTCGTGTATCGAACGGCTGTGTACGCTTGGACACCCCAGAAGCACAAGAACTCTATCAATTAATTGCGCATCCAGATCGTTGTCCCACCGCAGTTGAAATTGTCGATTAAGAAAAAACCATCGGAGCACCCCATCTGCTTCGTTGCTTCGTCCTTACGTGGCGCTGCCATGCTGCGTCCTCAGACGCCTTGCATCTGGGGCACTCAGATGGTTTTTATAAGACAGCATTATTTATAAATAAAATCACTTTTCTGGACTTTATGTGTTATCTGAGATGTGACAGTAATCGGTTATTAAAAATCTTATTCTGTCCAATAATTACTCAGTCCTTGGCAATCGACTAATTGTTGAGATGCTCCGCGCGCCATGCCGGTCATGATTAGTTGTCACGATTTGTCGCGCTCGTTCGATGTGCGACCTTTATTTGAGCATCTTTCCTTTGCCATTGAGGAAGGTGAGCGGGTTGCATTAATTGGGCCGAATGGCAGTGGAAAATCCACCTTGCTGCGAATTTTAGCAGGCTTGGATAAACCTGATGAGGGTGAGCGCGCTGTCGCCCGCGATCGTACCTTGGTGTATTTGCCGCAGGCTGATGTATTTGAAGAAACCACGCCGCGTGCGGTGTTGTTGGCGGCGATGCCGTTGTCGGTTCCTGGGCATCAACATGATGCGCAGGTTGATGCGGCGTTGACCAAGGCTGGATTTACGGCCGATTTAATTGAGCGCTCAGTTGATAAATTATCGGGTGGTTGGCGCAAACGTTTGGCGTTGACGCGGGCGATATTGCAGGCACCGGATGTGTTGTTGTTAGACGAACCGACGAACCATTTAGATTTAGAAGGTATTTGGTGGTTGGAGCGGACCCTGTCTAATTTACGCATCACCGTGGTGTTGGTCAGCCATGACCGTGCATTTTTAGAACGTGCGGTGAACCGCGTTATTGAATTAAATCGTGCTTATCCAGATGGCTATTTTGGCTCTTATGGTCCGTATAGTTCGTTTTTGGAAAAGCGTGCTGAATTTCATGCCAATCAACAAAGTCAGCAAGATGTTTTAGATAATAAAGTACGTCGCGAAATTGAATGGTTACGGCGTGGAGCCAAAGCGCGTACCACCAAATCGAATGCGCGTATTGATGAAGCAGGAAGAAAAATTGCAGAATTAGCGGAATTAAAATACCGCAATGCCCAACATAAAAGTGCAAATATTGATTTTACTGCCAGTGGTCGACGCACCAATGATTTAGTGGTGCTGACGGAAGTATCAAAAGCATTAGGTGGCCGGGCATTATTTAACGACTTAACTTTGACGTTGTCGCCAGGCACGCGTTTAGGTTTATTGGGTTTAAACGGCAGTGGCAAAACCACCTTACTCAAAGTCATCGCAGGCACCTTGCCGCCTGACAAGGGCACCGTTAAACAGGCCTTCGAATTAAAAGTCGTCTATTTTGAACAGACGCGGGCGTCCCTAGATCAGACGGTCACTTTACGTCGTGCATTATGTCCAACTGGAGACACAGTCGTATTTCGCGAACGCAATATGCATGTGGCGGCTTGGGCGAAACGATTTTTATTCCGTACTGAACAATTAGACGTTGTCGTTGGCAAATTAAGCGGTGGTGAACAAGCGCGCGTATTAATTGCTGATTTGATGCTTAAAAAAGCGGACTTATTGATCCTCGACGAACCAACCAATGATTTAGATATTCAATCATTAGAAGTACTGGAAGAAAATCTCAGTGATTTTCCAGGTGCATTGGTACTTGTGACCCACGACCGTTATTTATTAGATCGCGTATCAAACCAATTATTAGCACTCGATGGTAACGGCGCAGCAGACTTGGTGGCTGATTATAATCAGTGGGAAGATTTAGCCCAGCGACGCGCCGAAGAAGAACAATCGCGTGCCGTAGCGGCACTCAATCCAGCAAAGCGAGAAAAGCCAAAATCTACCAACGCTGGACTCAGCAGCAAAGAACGCCGTGAATTAGAAAATTTACCGGATAAAATAGCCGCGGCTGAAGCCGACGTTGATGCCATCGATAAAAATTTAAACGACCCGGCCGTCCATGGCGATCCAGACGCTTTAATTAAAGCCTGCGCTGACCTTGAAATAGCGCAAGCTAAAGTCGAACAATTATTCGAACGCTGGAACGACCTCGAAGCCCGGTCGAAAGTGTAAAAAAAGACATTTTAGAAATTAACCGCAGAGGGCGCAGAGAGCGCAGAGATGGTTTTTCAAAAAAACAAAAAAATTTCGTTTATTGATAGGCAAAGGCAATGAAATGAGCCAAGTTCTTTTTACAAATACCCTCTGCGCTCTCTGCGCCCTCTGCGGTTAATAAATTTTCTATAAATTACGGCAGTGCAAAGGCGACCCACGCATCGCCAGCTGGCATATTTAATTTTCCACCGCCGGTTGCTGGAATGACGACATATTGCTTGCCATCAATTTCATAGGTCATGGGTGGAGCCGTGCCAATAAATGGCAATGTGCCATACCATAATTCTTCGCCGGTGGTGGCATTAAATGCGTAAATGCGATTATCTTTAGTGCCACTTGCAAAAACCACATTGCCAGCAGTTACCATCGCACCGCCAAAATTTTCGGTGCCAGTTTTTGCCATGCCTTTAGCAGTTAATTCTACATATTCACCAAGTGGCACCTGCCATAATTTTTTACCAGTATTCAGATCTAAACAGGCCAATGTGCCCCACGGCGGCTTTACACCTGGGTATCCTTCATGATCGGTTAATTTGCGGTAACCATCAAAAGAATATTTTGGTGGTCCTTTGTTATCATCCAAGATTGGTGCATTGCCGCGGTCACGACAGAGTAAGAAATCAAGTAAGTGCTTTTGTTGTTCGGGTGTCAGAAAAGGCATAGGGGGCATAGCACCACTCCCTTTTGCCCAAATTGCTTTAATTTGTTCATCATTCAGCCGATGACGAAGTCCACGCAGCGGTGGTGCATGTCCAACACCACGTCGATCTGCACCATGACAGGAGGAACAAAACGTCATAAAGGTTAGCTCGCCTGCTGTGATTGGTTTGGCTGGTGGTGGATCATCATCACGAAATACCGTAATAATATTGGGACGGTGATTGGTGGTAATATATAATCGTCCATGTTCGGCATCAAACGATGCACCAGTCCACTCGGCACCGCCGTGGGTGCTGGTAAAGACGGTTGGTTTATTTAATTCAAACGGTTCGTACCACCCAACATTAGCGCGCTGCAATAATAACGCGATATAGGCCTGTGCTTCCGGAGTTCGATCAGTGGCATCGGCGCGTTCAAAATTGCGCGAAAAGCGTTCCGGTAATTCCGGATCAGGTTGATAGGGGGCAGTTACTTCCCCAGGTAATTTTGAAACGGGTGCGCGCCGTAAACGGAACGGAAAAATATGTTTGCCCGTTACACGATCTACTAACAAGGTAACCCCAGTTTTACTGACAGCGGCTACGGCATCGACTTTTTTACCATCGCGTTCAATGGTGACTAAATTGGGCGGCGCTGGTAAATCTAAGTCCCAAATGTCGTGGCGAATTTCTTGTACATGCCAAACATATTCACCGGTTTCAGCCTTGAGGGCAACTAATGAATTACTAAATAAATTATCGCCAAGGTGTCCGGTGCCGTTAAAATTTGGTTTTGGTGACCCAGTTGCAAAATAAACCAGACCACGTGGTTCATCGAGCGCAATACCGCCCCAACAATTAGCGGCATCACGTGAACGACCATTTTTCCACGTGTCGGCACCAAATTCATCGCCTTCGGGAATCGTATGAAAGGTCCACAACAGCTTGCCTGTGACGACATCAAAGCCGTACATGTCTCGGGTATAACCCGGCATAATTAATACATTTTTCCACACGACTCCACCAGCGGTACCGCCAGCTGGTAATTTGACCGCACCATTATTGCCAAATGTAGCAATTCGTTCACCCGTTTTGGCATCAATAGCTATGACCTGATGACCACCAGGGAAAATTAAACGTGGTCCAACATCTTTGGTCCCTGGCCAATATAATAAGCCACGTCGTGCAGGTACTAAAAAGCCACCAACTTTTTCTAATCCCAATTCCGCTTTCCAAATTTCTTTGCCGGTTTTGGCGTCGATGGCAGCAATATGACGGCCAGGAGTAGGCGTATATAAAATTCCATTCACCATAATCGGATTACATTGAATATTATCTTTGCCATCGCCGGCATGATAAGTCCACGCGACTTGCAATTGTGTGACATTATCGGCGGTAATTTGTGTTAGTGAAGAATAGCGATTTGAAGTAGGGCCGCCTAACGAACGTGACCAGGAACGATAGTCCTGGCTTGTTGGCCAATTTTGTGCGGGTGTCAGTTCTTCTGTTTTTGCAGCGGGAATTATTTGAAATTCAGGAAGTGCAGCGCGAATAGCGGGATCATCAAATGGTAAGTCCTCTGCACATAATAAGGGCATCGAAACCAACAGGGTAAATAGACCGTGCGCCAGGTAACCATTTTTCATAGTAAAGAACCTACGCAAAGAGTGGAATTACGTTGATACGGTGCGTGAACGTCCATGTGCTTCAACAGCAGGGCGCAATATTTCCGGTAAATATTTTCGCGTTCCATTTGCTAAAAAATCTTGCGCTAATAACTGCGTAGCGGTTTCAGTGGTAACACCTACATGAATCAAATAAGAATGCATTAATTCATATTGTCTGACTTGGCTAAAAGCGTGTTCTTGATGGGTCGTATCCCATAGCCAGTCACAGAATCCTAATAGGGCAGTAAAGGGAGACGTTTGTGTTGCCATTAATTGGGCCAGCCCATTTTTGTATTTACCGCTGTTGACGAATAATTCATGATAACGCGCAAAGCGTTTGAGGCGTTGCATAGTCGGAAAATCAAAGTCGCGACTTGCTAATAAATCATACGGTGGCTCGGGATTATATCGCATGGAAAATGGTTCGCGATGTCGTTTGAGGGGAGTGCCTTTTAATAACTTTAATATGCCAACTTGGATTTCTTGCGGATCCAATAAGTACAGGGCGTCATAGCTAGCAGCAAAGCTTGCTAAAGTTTCGCCTGGAAGACCGACAATGAGGTCAGCATGAATATGGACGCCGGTATGGGCACGTAGCCATTTAAAATTTGCTTCGGTACGTCCACGATCCATACGACGAGAAATTAATTGTCCAACTTCAGGAGTAAAACTCTGAATGCCAATTTCAAATTGCACGGCGCCTTCAGGAAAACGTTCAATAAGGGCCTTCACGGGATCCGGCAAACGATCGGGGACCATTTCAAAGTGTAGGAATAAACCATCACGCCAACGATTAAGAAAAAATTCTAAAATAGCGGAAGCAACGCGCGGCGATAAATTAAATGTGCGATCGACAAATTTAAAAGTGTTGCAGCCGCGCGCTAATAAATCTTCCATGGCGGTTAGAAAATGTTCGAGCGGAAATGCACGAACGGTATTTTCTATGGAGGACAAACAAAATTCACAGGTAAATGGACAGCCGCGGCTCGCCTCCATATAAATTATACGATGCGCTAAATCTTTGTCCGTATATAAATGATAGGGTAGTTTTAATGTGGCAACGTCTGGTTTGGGACTTTCAACGATTTTAGTAACAGGCTTACCTGCTAACAACTCAGCACAAATCGTAGCAAAAGTGAGGTCAGCTTCGCCAGTAATTAAAACATCCACTAAATTGACCAATGGTTCATCTTCGTAATCGTGGGTGACTTCTGGGCCGCCAATAATAATTTTAATGTGCGGCGCAATTTGTTTGAGCAAACCAATCACGCGTCGTGTTTCGTGCAAATTCCAAATATAAACACCAAAGCCAATGATGGCTGGTTTTTCAGCCAGCAATTTTTCAACTATATGTGCTGGTTGATCATTGATGGTGTATTCGCGAATGGTGGTTTGTGAGGCCAGTTCACCCATATTAGCCAACAGATAACGCAGACCCAATGCGGCGTGACTAAAACGCGCATTCAGTGTGCTGAGAATGATAGCCTGAGCATCCATGTCGCAGAACCATATGGTTTTGCTCAAAAACGCTATGTGTACATGAGCGAGACGTACTGTACCTGTATAGGTTCGTGTACTGCGCTAATTCGCTTTGAGGAATCTTTCGCGTATGCGGGTGGAGAGTTGCTACACAGCAAACCGTACATGCAGCCTTAGAACGAGACGTCAGCAATCGAACCATGCTCGTGGAGACACTATGAAACTCACCGCTATCGCTTCCTTATTATTTGCCCTTGGTGTTGGCGTTGCAGCTGAAAAACCAAATTTAATTATAATTAATATTGATGATCTAGGCTATGCCGACATTGGCCCATTTGGATCAACGCTAAATCGCACCCCACAATTAGATCGTATGGCGAGTGAAGGGTGCAAACTGACATCGTTTTATTCTGCGCCCGTATGTTCTCCATCACGCTCAGCTTTAATGACTGGCTGTTATCCAAAACGCGTTTTATCAATACCCCATGTGTTATTTCCAATTGGTAAAAATGGGTTGTCACCGAATGAAATTACCATCGCAGAATTATTAAAAGAACAGGGGTACGCAACAGCGTGCGTCGGTAAATGGCATTTAGGTGATCAACCCGAATTTTTACCAACGCGTCAGGGTTTTGATTACTATTACGGATTACCGTATTCTAATGATATGGGGCCAGCAGAAGACGGTGTCAAAAGTGATTTAGGAAAACCGTTACCAAAAGGCAAAGGTAAAGGCCAACCACCGTTGCCACTGATGCGCATGGAAACTGTCATTAAGCGCGTCATGCCAGATGATCAATGTGCTTTGGTAGAAAATTATACCAAAGAAGCAAAAACATTTATCACTGACCATAAAGATAAACCATTTTTCCTCTATATGCCGCATTCTGCCGTGCATTTCCCCATTTATCCTGGGAAGGCATTTCAGGATAAATCCAAAAATGGCTATTATGGCGATTGGGTAGAAGAAGTCGACTGGAGCGTTGGTCAAGTGCTCGAAACCGTTCGCAGTTTAGGACTCGATAAAAATACTTTTGTGATTTTTACCAGTGATAATGGCGGCACCAAACGTGGATTTAATACGCCATTACGCGGTCATAAAGGCAGCACGCTCGAAGGCGGGATGCGCTCATGTACCATTGCATGGATGCCAGGAAAAATTCCCGCTGGCACCAGCAGCGATATTATTACAGGTATGATTGATGTCATGCCAACAATGGTGACATTGGCAGGTGGAACGGCGCCAACTGATCGGGTTATAGACGGAAAAAATATTTGGCCGCATTTAATTGGCACTGAAGGGGTAGCAATACCTCGTGATACGTTTTATTATTTCCGTGGACTTAATTTAGAAGCGATACGCCACGGCGATTGGAAATTACACCTCGCTAAAAATGAATTGTATAATTTAAAATCCGACATTGGAGAAATGACCAATGTTGCTGCTGATCACGCTGATGTCGTCGCATCCATTCAAGCGTTAGTTGCCCCAATGGAAGCCGATTTAGGTACCAAAGAAATTGGCCCAGGCGTGCGTCCACTTGGTACAGTTGACGATCCTAAGCCGCTCATCGACCACGATGGAAAGATTCGTCCAGGCTTTGAACCCAAATAACGCAAAAACTCAGTACGGGCTCATCTCCTGCGTTGCGTGATACTCGACATAGCGCTGCTATGCCATCGTATCATGCGCCTTGGATATGAGCTCCGTCTGCGCTTTTGGCTTGGCATAATTTGGAATATGGAATTAAATTGTAGATAAATTTATTGGACTTTCGGTGGCTCCATGTCTGTATGCATCCACACCGGACCTTGTGATTTGGCGAACTCAAATGCAGTTTGATCAGTTGGAATACGCCATTTTGCAAAAAATGGACCTAAATCTTTTTTAGCTTCCTTACTATAGCGACGTAACCATTGGCTCCATTTATCAGGATCACTTTTGGGTTCGGGTTTTGGTGGATCCAAGCGATAGCTGGCGATGACATTATGTAAAACATCCCAACCATGACCATCAATTAATTGCCAATAAAACATTAATCCGACATCGAAGGGCCAATTATTTGGCGTGGAATTCGCATCGGCTAAATACTTAGCAATGCCCTTAGCTCGTTTCGCAGGCGCTAAATTTCCACCCCAAACATTTTCGGGTTTACAGCCGTACATCACTAATTGAACGCGCAGAGAAAATAAATTAACCGTTACTTCGCCCTGATTTCCTGGCGTCCAAAAACGATGTTGGTGGTTATGACCAAGTTCATGCCATTGTCCCCAGCCACCAGGTTTTAAAAAATTACCTTTTAATAACGCTAATTGCACATTGTCGTCTGCTACATCCATGTGTGCCATGATGGGATAACCAGAGTGCATGTAGCCGGCACTTATTTGACGATCACAGACAAAGCGTTCTGGTCGACGCATTTTATCAGCTTGCCAATCAGCAAGTTTGTCTTCGGCATCGATAGCTTGATCCCAAAATTCTAGCACCGCCGTGGGGTCCTCTAATTCACGAATTACTGATGAAGGAACCGTTAAAATAATACGACGCGCAACTAATTCAGCCCATGGCCCTGGGAGCTGTTGTTCTTTTTTCCATTCTGCTGCGGTGGTTTTGCCGAGCACAAATAATGGCGCTGCTACGCCACCTTTAATAGTGACCGGAATAGTCGTTTCATCTATTTTATTGGGCACATCAATGTAGATGGCACCGCCAAACGGATTTGCGATGTAGGTTGTTTTTTCTGTGAGATTGGTTTCCCATGAAATTGCTGGCCAGCGATCCCAATTATCTTTATGCCACACGCGATCTTTGTGCGCGCCGATGCGCACCGATAATCCACTCTTAATAAAGGAATCAGGAATCTGAACGGTAATTTTTTTCCCAGGCGCAGCATATAATCCGGTGCTGTGCCAATCGGGAATTGCAGTATTTATCGGTAAAGTGCGTTCACTGTCTTTTGCATCAGCAGGAACGCTCCCTGGAAAATCATTTGCCGCTGGTGCCGCAATCATGGTGTCTGGCGTTAATGCGCGCAGTCGTTGTTCTTCATAGGCAATTAATACCCGTTCAACCGGATGCTTCTTTGTGGTGATAGGATTTTTCTTTGTTGGAATAAGCGCTGGATAAGTTTTGGCTAATTCAGAAAGCTTTGGAATTAAAAATGTATCGTGCGTGGTCAGTGCATTAACCGCTGATAAAATAGTAGCAGATGCTTGTGCGTAATCCGCTTTTGGATCTTTGAGAATTGCTAAGGCATCTACTGCATGAAGCTGATTTGCAAGTTCTGCTGGTACTGGCAAAAACCCCTTATCATCACTTTTTGTTGAACCATCACCAAATGCCAGACCAATTGATAAGCACAATTTATTGAGCGGATAATCGTCGCGTATGGTTTCATTGCGATGTCCTTGTGCCCAACCCCAGGCAGTTCCAGCAGTAATTAATCCGCCGCCCTTTTTCAAAAACGCCAGAGTGGCGGCAATACTGGCATCGTCCCCAAAACCACCGACATCGCTAATGAGCACTTTTATTTTTGGTAAATCATCAGTCCACTTTTTTGACAAAGAAATAAATGGGATTTTATGTTTGGTTAATAAATCCTGTATGCCATTTGCACCACGCACGCCAATGGCACCTGATTGTTTACCCTGGCACCAATTAATTGCATTGAGCAGGAGCGCGCCAGTATTGGTATCCGTTAAAAAGGATTTATTTTTTAAGGCGCTATCGTGACCAAAAGCAACAATACGACCTTTGTCCACCTGAGCCGCTGCTGCGACGACTGCGTATTGGTTTTTTTCCCCGCCGTATAACAACGGAAAAGCATGTGGTCCAAGCACCGCAATGGGCCCAGCAGAACCCAGCGGTGCAGCAGTAACATCTTTGAGTAAAACAGTCGCATCATCAGCGGCATACCCATGCGAAAAAAATACTGCGCAGCATACCAAAACACGGCAGACGAGCGGGGATGTAGTCATGGTAATTCCTCACTGGTATTTTATCAGAAATTGCATGAGGAGAAAATGCATGCTTTTTATGAAGCAGCAAAATATCTCATACACATGACACCAATGCCCTATATGTTACCGAGATTCACCGGCATGTGAGAGATCTAAATCGAAGCCACCCGTAGAGGAATGCATCCGTTATCACGACAGCAATAACGAGATTTAAGACAGCGATGTGATAATTTTAGAAAAATAGTGTAATAAAAGCGTTCTTTACACGAATACTGGCAACAGGCTCGTCTTACGTGCGTATACCTGCTACCTCAAATCCGAGAAATCAGACATACCATAGCGGAGTATTTTAGGACAAGCTCATTACTTGTTTGATCATTTACCTGCTATTAACTACACGTTCTGAAAGGAATCTTATATGCAATTTCTAAAAGCTTTGTGTGCAGCTGCGCTCGTAGCAATGTTACCACTTACGGTCTCTGCGGCAGAAAATGGCGTTGGGGCAAAACCGATTGAAGGCGCAGAAATTATTTTTGATGGAAGTCGAGAAATGTTAGATGAAAAATGGACGTATTGGGAAGGTCCTGGATTTAAATCGTCATTGCCAATTAAATGGCCAATTGTCGAAGATCCTGTTGATGGCGGCACCGTGTTGAAGTCCGATGATCCGGTGGCAGCAGGTGGACGATATGGCTCTGCCGATGTGGTAACGAAAAAAACCTATACGGATTTCCGTTTACACATTGAATTCTTAATTATGAAAGAAAAAGGTAATAGTGGTGTGTATTTGCAAAATCGTTATGAAATTCAAATATTAGATGGCGATAAAACCAAACATGGCATGGGTGCCGTTATTAATGAAACAGAATCTCCGTATCATGCTTATGCAGGTGTCGGTAAATGGAATGCCTACGATATTACCTTTCGTGCGGCGCGGTTCACGGATGGGAAACTCACTGAAAAACCAATTGTCTCCATGTATTTTAATGGGCAGAAAGTGCACACCAATGTGCAGATAAATAAAGTGTGGGGCGGTCCGCGCTCCGGATTAGACGGTGGTAATGATGGCGGCAAAGGCATTACCGATGTCCCTGGCGGATTGAAGTTGCAATGCGAAGGCCACGATGTGCGCTATCGGAATATATGGATTAAGGAATTGCAGCTTGCCGAGCCCAATACCGACTTTTGATCTTCCTAATAATTTTCACTATGATCATTTGACTGATGGTGCAGCGCTGGTTCAAGCGCTGCACCCGTGGTTAATAGTTGACCAAGTGCCCTTTGCTTTGGTTTGTGGTGTCGCAGCAAAAACAGACCCAGGGCATTGGTGCGGTGTTCTCTCACATAACGGACAGCCAATAATTGCATGGGCGCAAACGCCACCGTGGCCGGTAATAGTAGCAACGCCAGTAGCACTTAATGAAGACGTGCTGCATGTGGTTGTCTCAATTTTCAAAAAAATAACGCCAACAATACAATCGGTTAATGGCCCAGCAGTGTGGGTAGAGGCAATTGCGGCTCAGATGGGAACAAAAGTTGTCGGCAGACAAGGCGTGCGCTTACATCAATTACGTGGTACACCACGTTTGCCACATGCTCCATTAGGGCGTGCACGCGTTTTGAGAGAAAATGAAATGGAATTATTACAATCGTGGCTTTATGAATTTTCCGTAGAAGCGACTCCGGAAGATCCGCAACCGCGGTTATCCTTTGATAAAATTAAATTGATGTTGCCAGAATGTTGGGCATGGACGATTGATGATAAACCCGTTTCGCTAGCGCGCACACAACGTCCATTTTATGGTGGGTGGACAATAGGTCCGGTTTATACCCCGTTGGCACATCGTTGTCATGGTTATGCCGGTGCGGTTGTGCACGCGCAATGTCAACGGCTGCTACACGAAGGTACCAGTTACATTGCTCTCTATACCGATCTCGCCAATCCTACATCTAATAAATTATATGCGGCAATTGGTTTTGAACCGAAGTTAGATCAATTACGGGTGACGTGGTCGTGATGTAGATAATTTTCAAAAAACCCGTGGAACAAGTCATGTCATTCACCTACCTTCCTTAGAATGATCAACTCGACCATTTCTCTTATCACTATACTTGTGAGCGTGTTGTTGAGCGCTAACAATCTCTGGTCTGCTGAATTGCCATTTAAATCGAATGTGACCTATACGGTTACAGCAATAAATAAGACAGCCATAAGCGGTACAGAAGAAGCTCCAGCGCCAACCTTAAAAATTGACAGTGAAAAAAAACAAGCATCTGGTTCAACAGGTGTGAATAGTTATGGCTGTACGTTTACGGTCAGTGATGATACCATTACATTCGGTCCTGCTCGAATGACGCGGCGGGCCGGGTCAGAGGCAGCGATGAAGCGTGAAGCTGAATTTACTAAAATATTAACCGGAGCAATGAAGATCAATGTTACCGATAAAACCATCGAATTAGTGGGAACAGCTGGAACGTTACAATTTGCAGCAGAGTAATAATTAAATTTCAAAAGGCTTTGTAAAAAATAAATCAACATAGGTTCATACATACCAGCATTAGTATTATTTTACTGTATAAGCGCATTACATCTCGTTTGTTGCGTGAGACCATGGCATTGTTGTAACAATAAATGCCCCTGGCTCATGCTCATCCATCAGCTAGTATCTGTGCACAAACACTTGGTAGAGAAAAAATCTTCAACCAAATAATTTATTTACATCAATAACGGGATATTATGACTTTACGCGTCGCTTTACATCATCACACTCATTACCGTTATGATCGCTTAGTAGCGATGGCACCACATGTGATTCGCTTAAGACCTGCGCCACATTGTAGGACGCCGATTCATAGTTATTCACTGAAAATTGAACCGCAGCCACATTTTATCAATTGGCAACAAGATCCGCAGGGTAATTTTCAGGCACGCGTCGTTTTTCCCGAAAAAGTTAAAGAATTTGCGGTAACAGTTGACTTAGTTGCCGATATGACGGTGATTAATCCGTTTGCGTTTTTCTTAGAACCGGATGCGCGCGATTTCCCATTTGCTTATGAGAAAAATTTAAAAAAAGAATTAAAACCGTATTTAAAATGTTTGCCTGCGGGACCATTATTAAGCACCTTTTTAGAGTCTATCGATTGCACTAAACAAGTGACCATTGATTTTTTAGTTGCACTCAATCAACGTTTATCGCAAGAAATAAAATATATGATCCGCATGAAGCCAGGTGTACAAACGCCTGAGCAAACCTTGCGTAAAAAAAGCGGATCATGTCGTGATAGCGCGTGGTTATTAGTGCAAATTCTTCGCCGTCTTGGTTTGGCAGCACGTTTTACTTCTGGGTATCTCATTCAATTAGTTGCCGATCTGAAGTCATTGGATGGCCCGTCCGGTACGACAACTGATTTTACTGATTTACATGCATGGGCTGAAGTCTATTTGCCTGGCGCTGGTTGGGTTGGCATGGATGCCACCTCGGGACTATTTACCGGTGAAGGGCATATTCCTTTAGCCGCAACGCCGGAACCCGGTAGCGCAGCTCCGGTAACTGGGGCGATGGATACATGCAAATCAACATTTGAATTTGCCATGGATGTCAAACGCATTCGCGAAGATCCGCGTGTGACCAAACCGTATACCGAAGCACAATGGACAGCCATTAATAACGTGGGAAATTTGGTAGACGAACGTCTGAATAAAGACGACGTACGCTTGAGCATGGGTGGTGAGCCAACCTTTATCGCCATTGATGATCCGGATGGCGCCGAGTGGAATATTGCAGCGGATGGCCCGACAAAACGTGTTTATGCAGAACGATTAATTCGCCGTCTGCATGCTCGTTTTTCACCATTTGGCTTACTCCATTTTGGCCAAGGAAAATGGTATCCGGGCGAACAATTACCACGCTGGGCGTTGGGTAATTTTTGGCGCCGTGATGGTGAACCATTATGGCATGACCAATCGTTAATCGGTAATTATGGCACGGTTTATAAATATAATGAAAAAGACGCGCAACGTCTGGCGCATGACATTGCAAAACGTTTGGGGGTAAAAACTCAGTTTGCAGCACCAACCTATGAAGATCCGTGGCATTATTTAAATCGTGAACGACGTTTGCCAGTCAACGTCGATCCGCATAAAGCTAATTTAAAAGACCCACTCGAGCGTGAGCGTTTAGCGCGTATTTTTGAGCAAGGATTAGATAAAGTGGTTGGTTATGTGCTTCCGCTTGAACGTGCCAAAGATGGGTGGCGTAGCAGTACCTGGCCGGTGCGAACAGAGCACCTCTTTTTAATTCCCGGTGATTCGCCGATGGGTTATCGATTACCGATGGATTCGTTGCCATGGGTAAAGCCATCAGAGTATCCATTTATTCAGGCACAAGATCCGACGATAAAAGTGCCTAATTTACCACCGCGCGCACAGCTTTTTACGAGTATGCGTAATCGCGCTGTGGTCAGCGATCCAGTAGCGCGGGCGGGATTACCCGCACAACAATTAACCGCCGAACAGCGCCGCATTGCGCAACAAGAATCGGCTAACTGGATTGTACGCACGGCGATGTGCATTGAACCACGCGATGGACGCATGCATATATTTATGCCGCCAACGCAAGCATTGGAAGATTATTTAGAAATTATTACTGCGGTTGAAGAATCCGCTCGTGAAACGGGAATTCCCGTCATGATTGAGGGTTACGAACCACCGCGTGATCCGCGCATGCATGTTTTAAAAGTGACGCCAGATCCTGGGGTGATTGAAGTAAATATTCATCCATCTCATTCATGGCGTGAATCAGTCGAGATTACCACGGCTGTTTATGATGAAGCACGTACCTGTCGTTTAGACAGTCAAAAATTTATGATTGATGGGAAACATGTTGGCACCGGTGGTGGTAATCACATTACCTTGGGTGGTGCAACGCCAACGGACAGTCCCTTATTACGACGACCAGATGTGTTGCGCAGTTTAATTGGTTATTGGAATAATCACCCGTCGTTATCCTATATGTTTAGCGGTATGTTTATTGGGCCCACATCGCAGGCTCCTCGTGTTGATGATGCTCGTAGTGATTCGATTTATGAATTAGAAATCGCCTTTCAGCAATTAAATCGTGAGGGAACCACGCCGCCGTGGTTAGTGGATCGCTTATTTCGTAACCTATTAACCGACGTGACCGGTAATACGCATCGCTCAGAATTTTCTATCGATAAACTATACGCACCAGATTCTGCCTCAGGCCGTCTTGGTTTATTAGAAATGCGTGGTTTTGAAATGCCGCCGCATGCACAAATGAGTTGTGCACAACAACTATTAGTCCGGGCGATGATCAGTCATTTTTGGCGTAATCCCTATGAACAGATATTAGTTCGTTGGGGTTCCGAATTACACGATCGTTTTTTATTGCCGCATTTTGTGCATGCCGATTTTTCTGATGTACTACAAGATTTAAATAAAGGCGGTTTACCAATTGATGACAGTTGGTTTGCTCCGCATCATGAATTCCGCTTTCCGTTATTAGGTGAAGTCACTCATGATAATGTGGCACTCGAATTACGCCAAGCGATAGAACCATGGCATGTGTTAGGTGAAGAAACGACGATGACCGGAACCGCACGTTATGTTGATACGTCGCTTGAACGTGTACAAATTAAAATCCGTGGACTGATTAATTCACGCCATACTATTACCTGTAATGGTCGTGTGGTACCGCTGCATCCGACGGGAATTAATGGTGAATTTGTCGCAGGTGTTCGTTATCGTGCTTGGCAACCGCCACAATGTTTACATCCAACTATTGGACCACACGTGCCATTAATTTTTGATATTGTTGATACCTGGAATGGTCGTTCGATCGGTGGCTGTACTTATCATGTCGCTCATCCTGGCGGATTAGCGTACGAGAAAGCACCCGTGAATAGTTTCTCTGCCGAAGCCCGACGCGGTGATCGTTTCCAACCATTTGGACACACACCAGGACCAATGACGATTAGCGAAGAACCCCGTTCACCAGAACGGAGTTATACCTTAGATCTCCGCCGATAACTAACGGTTTAAATTATTTTATAATAATTTCGAATTAACCGTAGAGGGCGCAGAGAGCGCAGAGGGTGTTTAAAAAAAGAGCCTGGTTAATTCCATTGTCTTTACATGCCAATAAACCACGTTTTTTATTGTAGATTCTTTTTTTAACAAAACCATATCTGCGCCCTCTGTGGTTAACCTGTCTTCAAAAAATGATTTTTAGACAATTAACCCGTTCTGTTTTAATAACGCAGTTGGCGATGGTTCGCGGCCACGGAATGTTTTAAAAACTTTTAGTGGATGTTGGCTGCCGCCGAGTGCTAACACGGTATCGCGGAAGCGGCGCCCAGTATCGGTTACGGCTTGCGGATTATCTAACCCAGCATCTTCAAATGCGCCGAAGGCATCAGCGGATAAAACCTCAGCCCATTTATAGCTGTAATAACCGGCGGCATAGCCACCGGCAAAGATGTGGCTAAAACCACATAAAAAGCGATCTTCTGGCAATGGTGGAATAACCGTAGCAGTTGCAGCGACACGTTTTTGCACATCCATAAATGATTCTGTGCCATCAGGATCGTGGCGATGATGTAACTCTAAATCTAAAGCCGAGAAATACACTTGGCGGCAAATTAATGAAGCAGCGCGGTACGTACGAGCGGCGACAATTTTATCAAATAGTGCATCAGGTAACGGTTCGCCTGTTTGCCAATGCCGTGCAAGACCGGGTTGTTCTTTAGTGCCAATTATCGTTGGACGGTGATAACACCAATTTTCCATAAACTGACTTGGTAATTCGACCGCATCCCATTCGACATTATTAATGCCGGCTGCTTCCATATGTTCGACCGTGGTCAGCATATGTTGTAGTCCATGACCAAATTCATGAAATAACGTTTCAACTTCACGGAAGGTCATCAACGACGGCGTGTCGCCAACCGGCGGCGTTTGATTACAGACTAAATACGCAACGGGTAAACGCAGCGAACCGTTGGTTAATATTTTACGATCAAGGACGTTATTCATCCACGCACCGCCGCGTTTATTTTGCGGGCGGCTATAGGGATCTAAATAAAAGGCGGCAATATCTTTGCCATGTTCATCAGCAATACGGAAAAAGCGCACATCGTTATCCCATACCGATGTTTCACCGTCAGCGGCACGCACGGTTATGCCAAATAAACGCTTGGCGATGGCAAACATGCCATCCAAAACACGCGGCAAAGCAAAATAGGGGCGTAATTCTTCGTCTTTATAACTGTAGCGTTTTTCGCGTAAGCGTTCGGCCCAGAATCCCATATCCCAATGATTTAATTGCAAAGTTTTATTATTGGTTTCTTCGCGCGCAAAAGCCGTCAGATCATCTAATTCCTCTTTTGCTTTTGGTAATGCGACTCGTAATAAATCCTGCAATAGTTTATCAACATCAGTGACACTAGGGGCCATTTTTTCAGCTAAGGATAATTCGGCAAATGTTGAATAACCCAGTAAGGCGGATTTTTCTTTACGTAATTTTAAAATTTGATTAATCAGCGGCGCATTATCGTGCGGTGCGACTGATGCACGGGTCACAAAAGCATGATATAATTTTTCACGCAAATCACCGCGTTTGGCATGCTCCATAAATGGTATGTAACTCGGACCATCTAAGGTAATACGCCACGGACCAGTGGTGGCGGCATCTTTTGCTGGTTCTTTATTGGCAGCGCGCGCCGCCGCATGAGCCGCCGCAGTTTTTGCGCTGATGGGTAATCCGTCAACCTCTGCCGGATCAGTTAATTCCAAAGCAAACGCTTTAGTCGCATCTAACAATTGATTACTAAATTTGGTCGACAAATCAGCGAGCTCTAATTCAATTTTTTGAAAGCGCTCGCGTTTGTCCCCAGTTAATCCAACGCCAGCATGCTCTGACTGACGAATTTGCGCCGTGACGATGCGTTGTTGGGTTTCGCTTAATGTTGCCCATTCGGGACCATCACGCAAAGCTACCAAAGCTTGATAAATGGGAACGCTTTGTCCCAGACTCATAAATGCAGTCACCACATCTTGCTGGACAGCTTGATGTGCTGCCCGTAGTTCATCGCTGTTACTGACACTCATTAAATGATTAATAACGCCCCATGCATAGCCTAATGCCTCACCAAGCGCAGTTGATGGTGGCACTATGGCTTTGTACGTTGGTTTTACATTTTTTTCGAGCGCCGCTAAATCGTCACGTAATTTTGGGAGTAAGGACCGAATAGCTGGTTCAACGTGCTCAGCACGAATTTTATCAAATTGCGGTAATTGATCGTGGCCAAAAAGCGGATTGTCACTCGTCATGGAAAGTCCTTAGTCAAAAAATAACGGCAGCGGAATGGCCCGCTGCCGCTAATCGACTTCGGACCTTTTAAAAAGAATTATGAGCCGGACTGCACGCCGCCAGTTTGTTGTAATAAACTCAACACAGTGCGACGTGCGGTAATACGGTTGACCCAATGACGGTTTTGAATTTTTGCGGTCAAAAGATCAATTCGTTGCTGACATTCTTCAACATCCAACGGCGTTAGGCGTGGACATTGTTGGCGTAATATGGGCAACATTTGCGACCATTGGTCGTCAGGAATCGTCAACATAGGGCGGCCTCGGGGCGTCGGATGGTAGGGATTTCGCCCAAGGGTCTAGGGGGGAGTGGTGGTAGCTTCGAACTTAGGCCGTTACGGCTGACTTTATCGCAAAAACTAGGCAGTATACACCCATCAGTTGGTTTCTACCGGGGCTGGTTTTTTCTCTTTTTTGGGTTTGTTGGCGTTAGGTTTTTTGGCCAGCGGTGCCTTTTCGCTCCACGGAATGGTGCGACTAAAGAGTACGCCATACTTATCATAATTATGGTTCGGTACGAATTTTGTGGCTATGGCCGCAAGCTCTTTGTCATAGGCAGCGCGTAACAATGCGAGCTGATCGGCATGTGGTCCATCAAGTGGTAATGGACGTTGTTCAAAACGATCATTACCGACATGAAAAAATTCTTCTGTTGGTTGCATGCCGTCGGCACCATAAAACCAATAAATATATTTCCATTCTTCGGTGACGATCGCTAACGATTGAGCTGATATAATGCCCCAGAAATTAAAGAGCGGTAAATGGTCACGAACTTTTCTTTGTGAATCATTAATAAGTGGGGTCAGATCTTTTCCGTCGAGATTATCTGCAGCAGGAATACCAGCTAAAGATAATATCGTGGTTGCCATGTCGGCATTCGCCGTGAGTGCTGGGCTCACATGTCCAGCAATTTGTTTTCCAGGACGTGGATCATAAATGACGAGGGGCGATTTGGAGGCTTCTTCGTAGGGTAATATTTTATCACCAAAACCGTGGGCACCACAATTATAGCCATTATCCGATGTATAGATAATAACAGTATTTTCGCTCATTCCTTCACGCGTCAAAGCATCACGAATCATACCCAGTGCCACATCAACACCTGTGATGAGTGCGTAGTAGTGGCGCAAAGTATTTTGATAATCATCAACCCAAAAGCGATAACTAGTGTATGCTCGACTAGTACGTACTTGGGGTGATAAATAAGCAGCATTCTCGACACCAAAATTTACCGGCGGAGAAAATTGTTTGCCATTATAAAGCGCGAGATCAATGGGATCAGGCGACAAGGGTAAATGAGGCGCTTTAAAACTAATCGATAAACAAAATGGCTTACCAGTGGCTTTTGCTGATTTTATCGTGTCTGCTGCCCAGGCACCATAAGCTCTGGAGCAATGTGGATATTTTTCAGCGTAGTGCGCAATGGTCGGATTTTTTTTTGTTTCGTATTCCGTTTGTCCTGGTCCACCACCCCAATAATCAAAGGAGTCTGCGAACACAGAAAACTTTTCTCCTTGTAAATCAAAACCTAATTTACCAGCAAAGCCAACGACATAGCCATTATTTCTTAAAATTTGTGGATAGGTTTGTTCATAGAAACGTCGCTCTAAATCGCCGTGATCAAAATTACAGCCATGGCGATATTCATATAAACCAGTCATGACGACGCAGCGACTACCCATGCAGATGGAAGTGGTGTTGTAATGATTTGTAAATTTTACGCCTTCACTGGCAAGTTGATCAAGATGTGGTGTGATAATATCTTTATTGCCATAACAGCCTGCGGCATTAATGGTTTGATCATCAGTTAATATAAAAATAATATTTGGTTTATCAGCAGAGATGAGCTGTTGACTGAGAGCAAGCGCAATTCCAAGTGCGAGTAATAAACGATGAGCGAACATAATTACCTCATGAGATGAATGGCGAGATATGATGTTTGTGATGTTGGACAAATCGCTGTTGAATGCTCCTACACAAGCATGTTTTTTCAAATAAATGTATCATGATGCTGAATAGAGATGCCTGCATAAGATATAATGCACAAAATTATGCATAAAAATGCGGGGTTGGACGAGACGATCTCATAAATAGTCTCATTAAAATGTCTGATTCTACCTATGTTATTAGTCGCAGTCGCATCCATGGCCACGGCCTCTTTACCAAAAACCGTATTCAGCGACGGATGAAATTGGGGGAGCTCACCGGCGTAAAGGTCCGCATGTCGCATGCCTTGCGTGAGCAATTAAAAAGAGAAGTCATGCAATTAGTAGAACTCGGCCATGGGTGGGCCTTAGATTGCACACATGGAAATGAATTTCGTGTGCTCAACCATAGTTGTCAGGCAAATTGTTATTTACGTTTGTCGCATCGTCGCGTGGAAATTTATAGTCGCGGACCTATTCCAGCTGGTACGGAATTAACCGTTGATTATCGCGAGACCATGCATGAGGGCGGCATGGCGTGCAAATGTGGTTTACCTGGCTGCCGTTCCTTGCTTTAGCTTCGGGGTTGTTTGTTTCGAGGGCTTTGCCCTCGGGCTCCCACGGACTTTGTCGTGGTTTTTTTTCATGCGCTTCGCTTTGAAAAAATGAGCGGATGGGCTGCGCCCATTATATCCGCTCACCACCACTCGGCGCCCGCTCGCCTTTCGGCTCGTTGTTGTGCAAACCTGGGAGCGCCGGCGGCTCTCCGGCTTTTTTACACCACGAATATTGGTGTGACGCTTGCCTTGCGGCTCGGCCATCGGCTAAAACGCCGCCAGTTATCCACTGGTACGTTGTGCCTTTGATAAATTGGTAATCATCCGTCCAACAATTTGACAATGTGAAATAATTTCCAGACACTGGTTTGCATCGAGTAATTCAATATCCATCGCAATAATTATTTGCGTATGCACTTCCGCATTTGATCCGTTTGCGATGTCTAAAAATCTTTTGAATTCACGATCATAGCGTTGTGCGCCTTCGCTGATATTGCTGACGATAGAAATCGCGGCGCGTCGCAATTGCGATTTCAGATCGCCTTCAGCGCGCATGTCGTGTGTGGCCTGAGATACGAGTTGCAGCAATGTGCGTGCTTCGTGCCAGACGCGGAGGTTAGTGAATTTTGCCATGGTGTAGGCTCCTTGTAGCCCCCGTCAGACCGTTCGCGCGCAGCAGTCAAGGCCGCTTGCGCCGACCAAAGGGAGGGGAGCCTTGAGGGCGAGCACGGATGGTATGATGGGGGATGCAGGGAGCCGTAAGGGGGATTTTGGTATAAAATTTCCGATAGCCGATAGCCGATTTCGGATCATGGAGTGTTTATTCGATGCCTGACCCATAATCGTGCTGAAATAAATCAGATACGGTATTTTATTTAGCGAAGGAAAAATTCTTTAACATCATCATTAAAGGCATTGACTTTATAGTAAAGTTCAAAATTAGAAGTCTTTTCATTGAAATATTTTGATCCTTTATGCTTAGTTTTTAAAAATTCATCAAAGTCAGACCATTGATCTAGAATCAAATTTAG
>JAHEDF010000669.1 GCA_024641365.1 Planctomycetota bacterium
TCTACATTGGTCCAAAAGTCGAGATGTTCATGCTCAATAACAAAACCGCTTCGAATAAGTGCGTTTTCCATGGATAAACGATTTGCTAATGACATGGATTGTGACGCGACACGAAATCCGGCGACTGCGGTATAAACAATGACCATGCCAAGAGCCACTGCGATCATTAACTCTAAAAGAGTAAATCCCGACTGACGTAAATTGTATTTTATATGCATAAATTTCCTTATCACCGCAATAGAGACACAAGTCGTGGGTCATAAAAATTAAAACGCGCTACTTGAACTGCTCGTAATCGCACTGATTTCGGAACGGGACCACGATCAACGAGAAAATTCAAATTACGATCAGCTCCAAAAAGCCCACTAAATAACTTTCGACTATTAAGACCGGTGCCTGAGTCTCCTCCGCCATTGAGCATGGTATGTGTCTTAACTTCAGTTCCAGTCGGGCTGTTTATGGGAATATCATTTTTCCACAGCATATTTTTTTCAGGGTTACGATAAACATATTGATGTGTGTCAACGACGCCTATTTGTCCCATGCGGTTTGCATATGTACTATCGGTCGTTGCATTTTGCATTCGAGATCCCGGTAATAAATATTTACTGGCATCAACGGGTGCACTGGAAGCCGTTTCGCAATCTTCGTAGGATTGCCAATCTACTGCCCAAAAAACAATTTCACGACAACGTTCAGAGGGTTCAAACGGAAGAGTGAGCGAATAATGGTCTGCATTACCAAACAGATTGCTGGCAGCTCCACTTACCTGTGTCGCTTCTAATTTATAATTACCATTACCCCATTTATTAATCGGATGTGAAGAGCTAAATCCGATATTTTTAATCGGACGCGGGGCGATGGGGCGCCATTGCTCAGCAGTTTTTGTCGATCCATAAATATTACCTGACAACCATGGTGAAAAGAGGTCGTATTGAATGAGGGGATGATCGACCATAATGGTACGTTCGACTGGTCGTGGCACCGCCCAATCGTAGGGAAAGCTTGCAGCAAAAGCCATCATTAAACGCAAGCTGCGTTCGTGATAATACCGAATGTGATCATGGGTAATTATCATATCACCGCCAGAACCACTCGATTTTCCATCAAGCGATACAAGTGGAATTTTTATGCCTGTTGTTAAATTCTCACCGTCAGTTTCAGTGCTGCCTGTTAGCGGATACCAAGACGTTAAACAAGTAGCTGCATGGCTAAGAAAGCGCATGGCTTGTACTTGTTTCCATTTCTGATCGTCAGGTGTGTTTGCAATAAATGTAGGGAAGTCAACGGTTTGCGCATTTGTCCAAAATGATTCTGTAATTTTCGATTGGGAATCTATTTTCTGATAACAATACCATAACGCTGCTTGCACATAACGAATTAAATCTTCACGGTTTGGGGGAAGCTTTTGGGCATATTGATAATAGCCGTAACGCTTTCCACCTTCTGTCCAATCAAAAACCTTTTCAATGTCTGGATCAGTACCAGGAATGGTGGCTCCAGGTTCGGTGCGACATATAGCCTCCCAAGCACAAGCATTCGCATAATCACTTCCGTAATGTGGAAATTTTCTTGTCCCGGTTCCGGGCAGCCATTTGTAATCCCTAATATTACGTTGAAAATGAACCGGAGGGGATGGAGAAGTAGTGTAATACGGCCAATTCTTCATCGGGAAACTTGGCATAGCATTTTGTTGGGCGTAGCCAGTAAATGCGATGATTAATCTTTGGGCTTCATTTGGCGGTGCTTGTGCTATTCCCTTTTCAGCCAAACCAGTCGACGCTAATGGCTGAGAGTAATAAACATAACCACCTTCATTTAATATATTTTGAATTTCATCACCATCACTGTCTAAGCGCCGCGCTATATCCATGGGAAGCGGCATTATACCATAACGATGCGAAGATAACCGAGCATCAATGTCCCAAGTTTGCGCCCGATAGGTAACACCGATATCCCACGGGTCAGTTCCTTCCGAATCAGCAGTTGGATTATCAGCATGAGCGGTATTAAATTGTTCAATCATTTCCTCGGCTTTTGCCGCCGCGTATAGCTGAAAACGTGAAAACTGCTGCGCCTTTATTCCGGCAG
>JAHEDF010000670.1 GCA_024641365.1 Planctomycetota bacterium
TCTATATCAAATCGCCCTAATAAATCGGTGGTCGCACTCGAACGCTCAGGTTGCACCCGACTATTTGCATCAAGTGTCAGCAGGCCAATTGGCAATGCATCGAAAATTAAACTCATCGAGGCATTGCGGTTCATTATTTGTTCACGCCATCCACGTTGTGTTGCCAACAAACGATTTACCTCTTCTCCTAAATGACCTAATTCATCTGGCGCAGTATCATCAACAACACTTACGGGATCATTCGTCTCACTTATTTCCGCGACACGTTTACTTAATCGCTGCAAGCGTGACAAAACCGTATAATCTAACGAAAATAATACCACAAGTGCCAGCACCATACCGGCACAGAAAATGACGATAATTAACAGTATAAATGTATGATGTCCTTGTTGTATAATATCACGATCTAAAGGGACGGTTATAATAAGTGGATATTCATTTTCATTTGTCTCTATACTAGCATAACCATTAAGCACGTTGTCCGATTTTTGATATAATGATATGCCATCATTCGTATCGAGTTCATCCTGCGTGAGTTTCTCAAATTGCGTCTCATCCCTCCAGCTCATTTCTAATAGACGGTTAGCAATCCCAGATAATTTTGTAAGCCATTCACTATCTAACCAAACCCCCATAATTAACGTTCCGCGTGGGGGTCCGTTTCCGGCTGACGTCAACACTGGCCTAGATGTCAATAACAATGCTTTATTTTCAATCCGCACAATTTGTTGTTGCGAAGATAAATCACCTTGCGCTTTCACGAGTGGGTGCTCGGGCTGTAAGAGCGCGCGAATTGCTGAATCGACATGAATGATGCGTTGCTCATTTTTATCGTAGGCTGCACTGTGTAATTGCTGTCCTTCCATGTCGTAGATTAAAAGCACATCCACTTGTAAATTATGTAAATTAATTCCAGTTAAATTAGCATCACGAAATGCGTCTGTTGGTTGCTGTATAAAGCGATACATATCATCCCACTGAGCCCAATCTGTCGCCTTTACATTAAGGCGTTCGCACTGCTCAATAAAAATGCTGCGAACCCGTTCCATTTCTTGTTGCGCGTATCGTTGTTCCAGACGCACGAATCCAGCATCTAATACTAACCGCGACACCACGCCAAGAACGAGCACCAAGACAACAATGGTTGCTATGAGCGTGACCAGCGTACGACGGCGAACCGAGCTCCGTTTTTGTTGCGATTGCGTCATGTGGATGAGAATACCTTATAATGCTGCGCCGTGACAACCATGACTGGTAAAATGGCCGATGTAACCCCTAGCGGCGACCGAACCTCCGTACATGCTCCTTCACCATGTTGGCCTGGCATTTAGGTTTACGATATCTGCGTCGCCGCCGAGCCGCTTGGTTGGCGCTCTCGGCAATTACGCTCACAGTGGCAGTGCCTGTCATGGTCTTAGGCGTCATGCAGGGATTTATTGATATTACCCGCAAACAAGTGCGTGCAAATGAAAGTGATTTAACGGTGGAGGCTCCGTGGAGCAGTGGGCCACTCGTACATAGCGAAGCGAATCAAAGCACACTGAATGAAGTCCCTGGGGTCTACAAAGCCACCCCATTTGTGAGCACCTATGCCATTTTAGCCCCGCGTACCCAACGCACCGATTTACGCCTTAATTTACCCTGCCTTATTGATGCAATTGATTGGGCAAGCGATGAGGACATGCAACGCATGACCCCGGCGATTTTGCATCCACGACCGGTCATGGATTTACATGCCGAGTCGCTGACCCCAGATGAACGTGGCACAGGTTTTTTGACACCCATGTGGCGCGATCATTTAGCATTAACCGGTTTAGACCTGATGAGTGGAATCGGATTAGGGCCATTGCCCATGGTGCCGCGCCAGCGCCCGGATGTTGGCATCGTCATTGGTCGAGAATTAGCCTACACCTATGGGCTACGTCCTGGTGATATCGTGCAATTGACTGTCCCAAATGGTTCTGGCGGCACTACCGGACAAATTAAAGTTGAAATTAGTGACACCTTAGGGACTGGCATTTATGAAGTGGATCGCTCTGTTGGAATTATTCCGCTGCCCATGGGCCAACGATTAACCGATTTACACCC
>JAHEDF010000176.1 GCA_024641365.1 Planctomycetota bacterium
GCTCGTTATTACATCGTCCCACTACGTTTAAAGGAACTCAGATGAGCAGACAATACAATAAAGTGCAAAAACGCGCCCGTCGTCTTCGTCGTATAGATCGACTTAAAGAAAAAGCCCATGCTGCGCAAAAAGGCGGCAAGAAAAAAGCAAAAAGTTAATATAACTTTTATCACTATACCCAATAAATAAACCTCAGTCATACGACTGAGGTTTATTTATTATTAATTTTTAATGGCTCTTCTGTTTATTTTTTCGAGATGATTTTTTTATATAAATTACGCAACTCTTCCAATGAAAGCGCTCGCAATCCCGGGAATGGTGCGGATAATGTGCGCTGAATAAGATATAACACCTGCTCACTAGTCAGTATGGCAATATCTACCCACACCATAAATGGCTGTTGTTCAGCAACGAGCGGCTTGCTTATTTCCACCGCCTGCACTTTAGGCGCCTGTTTTTTCAGGGCTCGCGGAATTTTTTTAAATAACAGGTAAGCGATTGTTTTCTCGCCTCGCCCCTTGGCTTTTAATTGACAATAACGCACGAAATGTCGCGGACTCAGCCGCACCATAACGGCACAAAATGGTTGGACAAAACGTGTTTGCCAATTGGCCACGTAATAAGCCCAGCCATCTTTTTCTATGAAGATCGAACGCGCGGGAATTGGTTGAGTAAACATACGTGTAGTATACACCTAAAATATAAAAGTACAGCTCCATGAATTTGAGAGGCTGCACAAGGTTTTACCTCTTCGCCAAATCATGACATCATGTTTGGCGCAATTTTTTTATTTACAGCACACCAAAGATTATCCACCAAATGGTTTGCTGGTGGCATCGCCAAAAGGCCCGACAAATGGGTTGTTGGTCTCGCGATGTTTACAGCCATTTAAGGTTACTAAGGCAATTGCCAACACGCCATAAATGAGCCATCGGGTTGATCGCTTTCCTAGGACGTTTGTCATGCCGTTCTCCACGGCGGGCACGCTAGGTCTTAGCTGCTCCGCCGCCAATGACCGCCATTATCCATCCAAAGGGGTGTGTGAATGGATGACAGTCGTGTGGCGCTAACCCAACCGTTCAGCTTGCCGAATGACGCGCGGTCTAGAGCCTACTTTCATGCTAAAAGGTTTACGCACGGCTGATGCCCCGATTTTACAACGCCTCTGTGCGGGCGATACCCGTCTCTATTTACGTTTGGGCGCCTTATTACAGGCACAGGTCTCTATTACCGAGGCGGCTTTAGAAGCCGCAGTTGCCACCAGCACTGGTAAACAATTACTCAATGATCGGCGCTTAAAAGATATTCCGCCGCACGGATTTGCTGCCTTGGTCGAAGAACATGGCAGCGCCGATTTAGGGTTGGTGTTAGCGGATGCTGAATCGGGAGCCGAGGCCGGGTGGCGCGTCATCGCATTGGAGGATGAAGTTGGCAATCCATTATTGGCCGCAGCAGCAGAACCCGTCGTCGAAGCACTGCCTGATGCGACGACATTTTCACACATGATGTCTACTTTGACACCTGCCTTACGTGGACCAGTTGAGGGATTATTACAAGCACGCGCAGATGATCAGCGTGCTGCCGCGTTAGAACAATTGCGCTACGCCGCCCCGCCATTGACCGTGGTCAGTGAATTAATGCCAATGTTATTAGCTGATGCAGCGGAAGTGGTGCGCGAACGTGCGATCGGTTTATTAGTGGCCTGTGGTGCCAGTATTTCCGTGGTCGATTTAATTCGCGCCTTGCATCGTCGTGATGAAGCCGCCCTTGCTCGTTTAGCTGAATCGTTAGCTAATTTACCAAGTAACCAGTTAGATTTAGTGGTGTCGGCTTTAGTCGCTACCGCTACGCGTGGCCACACCCAAGGTGTGGTGAATTTATGTCATCATTTAGCGAAGCATTTAATCACCTATCCAGGTTTGGATCGTTTAATTGAATTATTATTACCAACTCGTTTGAGTTTACTGCCACTGATTCGAGCCTTGCAAGAACATGATGCTCCGCGCATGGAATCAATTTTACACCGTTTCTTAGGCCAAGGCGCTGAGTTAGATGCATCAATTATTATGTTGCTGGCCTTACAAGGCAATGTCGCCGATGATGATTTACTTACACGTGGGGTAAATCTCTTACTTGAGCCAGAAGAAGATCCCAAAGAACGCATGGCGTTAGCGGGAGCCCTCAGACGATTGTCAGGCGATGGCAAACGATTAGTGACACTCATTTGTAAGAGACACGGGACATTAGATGATTCGCACGACACCAGTATCTATTGGTTAATCGCCGAATTATGTCGCGATGGTGCCATTGTTGGCGAGGATGCTGAAACCCTTGCCAAAGCACTGCGACGTTTACTGCGCGAAGCCCCCGGCCCACATTTAGTGGCTATTTTGGAACAACAATTACCCGTTCTTATTCCTGCGAGTAATGAATTACGTGGCGCTTTAGTTGAACCATTGGTTGAAATTGTCGCACGTTTCCGTGACCAGCGCTCAATGGATTTAGTCGCTGCTTGTTTAAGTGGCATTGGCATTGCATCGACGAAAGCCATGTGGTTATTATTAGAAGAACACCCACATGAAACGGTGCGTTTATTAGCGGCTGATTTGCTGCCACAATTAATTGCGCAAGGCGATCCCAGTTTAGTATCCACTGCGATAAATCGATTTGTGCGTGGCTTAGAACGCGCGCAACAAGCACGTGAACGTGGCGCGCTGGTTACTGCTGCTGCGCGGTTGGCCTATGAATTACATGTCGACGAAGCCACAACCGTTCGCATTGATAAAACGACCGTTGGATTAGGTGAATGGGCTATAGATGCACTCGGTTATTTAGCTGCAGCGGAGCATTGCCCAGATAGCAGGCGTCGTGAAATTATTGAACAATTATTAACTGGACTGACCGAAGAAATTCCGGATCGCCCGGTCGAAACCGTACGTGATGAAGCCACAGACGAAATGACCTACGTGCTCGACGCGAGCCTTGGTGCCCATACACAAAATATTCCATTAATTATTGCGTCACTGTATCGCGTGAGCACCGCACCACATTTACCCAGTGACAGTTTAAACAACATTGTAGAAAATATGTGTAAACAATGGAAGGCGGTTGCAAATTGGCAGACCATTTGGGGCCCTGCTAACATCCAAGAACTTGGACAAATGCTTGGAAAAATGGCTGGCCGTTTAGATTTTCCAGGGCCATTGCGTGTCCGAATTTGTGAAGCACTGTTACCGAAATTAAATCAATTGAGTATTGCTCGTGCCTTAGCACGTGTATTTGTTGCCGCTGATGGTCCCTACCTTAGTAATTTAGCCGGTAAGGCGTGCGATCGCTTGGTGCAATTAGCGAGTGATCGTTACTACGCCGAAGATGAATGGCCAGATATGGTTGAGGTATTAATTGATTATTTAGTAATCCCTCACATGGGATCCGATGGTGATGCTATTCGTCGACGCTTAGTGAATGTTATTCAAGCCAATCGCACACATATGGCGAGTCGTGCGCGCGCAAAATTACGTGCGATTATTCCGGATTTATCAGAAGACCAACAGGCGCGACTCGACTGGGTTTAAAGGGCTTTTTGTTTTGGGGCTCTGCCCCAGGCCCCGCGCTCCTTTGTCGCGACTTTTTTTCAGGCGCTACGCTTTGAAAAAATTGGCGGGCGCGCTACGCGCTATTATGCCCTCCAACCGCCGCTCGGCGGACGGGTCAGGCGTTTGCCCTCCCTTTCTTTTTTAGACATCTACAATTTTTTTGGTGGAATTAATTTAAGACAAACTTATTTCGGAGGGTCCGGTACAGGCGTGGGGGTTATTTCTATGTTTTTAATTGGTGGATCCGAATTGATCACGTCGATTGGTTGTGGACTTGGCCAAAAAGTTACTAAGGCGGTTCCGACTATGAGGGCGATGCCGAAGGCGACGCTGATGCGCTTTCCTAATGCGGTACCTCCTAAGATATAGGCCGCAGCACCTTTAAATACTAAATTTGCTAATCCGGCAATTAAAATAATGCGCCAGCCAATGTCGGCGATTAATAATTTTTGCGACATTAATTTTGCACTCGATAATGTGATTGCATCCATGTCGGTTAAACCAGATATGATCGCAACTATATACATACCGCTTGCGCCAAAATGGTCATTTGCTGCCGCAATCGCGATTATCACGAGCGCATAAATACCAGCGAAAATTAATGCAGGTCGTAATTCTGCTGGGTTGCCGGCTTGCGGAAGCTCTCCGGTGTTACTGTGATTTCCTTGTATTATTTGTACAATAATGACCGCAACTAGCACCAGCACCATAATAATTAATGGCCAAGCAATATCTGCAACATACATGGGGGCCAAAAAACCAGCTAACACTAAGACACGAACAAATGCCACGGTTGACGCTAAGGTAATTACCATACTGGCGGTACCGACGCTTTCTGGAGCAGTACGCGCTCGGCGCGCAAAGGACACGGTTGTTGCGGTGGAAGAAACTAAGCCGCCAAGAATACCGCCTAAAAATGAGCCGGCTTTTGCGCCAAATAATCGATATAAAATATAGGCCGATAATCCGACTCCGACAATTAAGACCACCATCCACCAAATCGATTGTGGATTGAGCACATTATAAGGTCCATACGTCTTATCTGGTAGTAAAGGTAAAATAACTAAACTAATAAGCACAAATTGCATGACCGCTTTAAAATCATCTGGGCCAATGCGTTTTACAAAGGCATGCATTGGTTTTTTCAAATGTAATAAAACTGCCAAGGTGCTGGCAACGACAACTGCCACCATTGGTGGTCCAACGGCTAGCCACACTCCTAATAGATACATGACCATCGCAGCAATTTCAGTTGTGAGTCCGCTGCCTTCTTCATCCCGACGGCGTAAATTTCCCATTACCAACATGGCACTGACGGCGACCAGTCCTGCCGCCACTAACCATATGCCATACTGTGGTGCTAACATGGCACACAACGTTCCCATTACGGCAAATAACGGAAATGTACGAATACCTGCCAATGCGGTACCGGCAAATTCACGCTGCAATCCAACCAACAAACCTAATGCTGCTGACAGCCCTAATGCGGTTAATTGTTCAGTAATTGGAACCATATGAATTGTAGCTCCGCAGATGTTTTGTTAATCAACTATAACAAAACATCTGCATTACGCACGTGGCTTTATAAAAAATAATTAGGATGCGCTTGCAGCGCGTTCTTCCATTAAGCGTTCGACAAAAGCGTGAATGTCACCCAGGGTGCGTAATTTGCGGGCTTCTGCTTCGGGACATTTTACTTTAAAGTTCTTTTCCATGGCTGCGATTAAGTCGACGCTATCGAGACTATCTAATTCAAGGTCGTTCATTAAGTCCGCTTCCGGAACCATGCGATCCATTTCAATTTCAAATTCGGTCGCAATCGCTTCGTTTACTCGAGCGATAAGTTCAGCAGATGCCATTCGTGTTTCCTTCAGCAATGTGGTACAAAAGCAGCCTTGTTGGTGCATGCTTCAGCCAGCGGTCGTGTCCGAGTCTTGTAAGCCAAAGGTTGCTGCCGACAAGCGTTTAGAGCAGGGCACAAACAGTTGTTGTGTAAGTTTTTCCATCCCACTTGGCATTTTCCTAGCTGAGGGCTGCGTAGACGGCCTTTAGATGGGCGCTAACGTCCCGCCGTGCCCATCGAATCCTCTGCACAATTAGTGACACCGTGGCCAAACGGCATGATTGCCGTTGTCCCCGTTTTCAATCATGCCGCAACCGTGGGCCAGGTAGTCGCTGAATTAGTCGCAGCCGGTGCGCCGGTGATCGTGGTGGATGATGGTTCAACCGATGGGAGCGGTGATGCAGCGCGAGCAGCTGGAGCATTAACAGTAATCGTTCAAAGTGAAAACCAAGGCAAAGGCGTTGCCTTACGCACGGCGTTTGATCACGCCAATAGTTTAGGATATGACCAAGCATTATCATGCGATGCTGATGGCCAACATCCACTCAGTGAAGCAGTGAAACTCGCAAGCGCCGCAAGCGACAAAACTACCATTTACGTGGGATGTCGGGACATGGACCATGCACCGGCGATTAGTCGCTTTGGACGTTGGTGGTCGAATTTATGGTCGTGGGTCGCGTGTAATGTGTGGGTTGGTGACAGCCAAAGCGGTTTGCGTGTCTACCCATTACCCTATGTCACTAAATTACCACACACAGCGAATCGTTATTCGTATGAAGTCGAAGTATTAGTACGTGGTGTATGGGCAGGATTATTAGTAGAGGCCATTCCGGTTGCAGTTATTTATCCCCCTGATCGCGTTAGTCATTTTCATAAATTACGTGATAACTGCCGAACCGCTTGGACATTTACTAAACTAGTGACACGTCGATTATGGCCTAAGTCACATAATATTCTTATTGAACGAGAAAAATTATCACTCAAACAAAAGTTACATAAGATTCTTACCAGTGGCCTCGATCCCGGGCCTGCTGCTGCTGCGTGCGCATTAGGTTCTGCTATTGGTGTCGCACCAATACCCGGTTTACAATTTGGCGCGGCAGTATTTTTTGCGTGGCGCTTACGCTTTAATATGCCGCTAGTGTTACTCACCGCAAATTTAAGTTTTGGTCCCCTGTTGTTTGTATGGGGTGCAATTGCCTCCGCGATTGGCGTGTGGATGCGAACTGGTCAACCGATCTGGGAAAGTTATAGTGGCATATTTTCCGAGTTTAAAAATAAGGGCACTAGTTTTAGCGGTATAAATGAATTAATGCTGACTTTTTTAGGCGATTGGTGTTTAGGCAGTTTAATTGTTATTCCGGTTGTAGCGAGTTTCTTCGCTTTGCTTGGTTATATCGTCTTCTGGTTGGTAAAACGGCGATGAAACTATTTACGTATGAAAATGTAATCGTCGCATGACAGCGGCCACTAAAAAATGGACCGGGCGATCACATGGCAGTGCGTTTGGCCACTGGTTAGTTCACATGGCCGCTCGTATAGGCGGATTAACCTTTTGCTATCTCTTTATTATTCCACCAACACTTATTTTATTTATTCGACTTCATGAACGGCGACGTATTTGCATGCGTTATTGGAAACGCATGCGTCCTCATTTAGGACGGTGGGGACAGACCCTGATGGCTTGGCGTCATTTTTATTCATTTGCGCGCCACTTAGCTGATCGCTTTATTGCCAGTGCTGCACCAGGGAAAATACATCATCGCAGCTTGAGTTATGAAACGCTCAAAAAAGGAACTGCGCATAAAAACGGGTGTGTCATTTTATCGGCACATCTTGGTAATTGGGAATTAAGCGGGCGCTATTTAGATAATTATAGCCTGTCCACTATGCATATTGTTATGCTGCAAGCTGAAGATCCTGCCGTTGCGGCACAAGTACGCGAGGCGCTTGATGCAAAAGGTCTGAAAATAATTGATTTAGTCGATTCGTTCGCCGCCAGCCTAAGTATCGCAAGTGCGCTACGTCATGGAGAGACGTGTTGCATGTTAGGGGATCGCACCGTCGGCAGTGACGA
>JAHEDF010000177.1 GCA_024641365.1 Planctomycetota bacterium
GCTCATGTTGCAGATGTCGACGGCGTGAATGGTGTTCGTTTTGCCGTATGGGCACCGAATGCGGAACGCGTGTCGGTCATTGGTGATTGGAATGATTTTGATGGACGATGGCATGCCATGCGTCCACATCATCCGTATGGCGTATGGGAAATATTTATTCCGGATGTTCGTCCGGGCATGCAATATAAATATGAAATACGTACGCCTGAAGGTGAGCTTAGAATTAAAGCGGATCCATTTGCATGGCAATCAGAGCTACCGCCAGCAACAGCAAGTATCGTTCCTACACCAGATGAATTTAAATGGGATGATGTAAAGTGGTTAACGACGCGTCGTTCGTTTCCACATTTAGAACGCCCCATGGCAATTTATGAATGTCATTTAGGGAGCTGGAAACGTGGTCCTGAACCCGGTGATACGTGGCCAAATTATCGAGTATTAGCCCAAGAGTTAATTGCGCATTGTAAGAAATTTAATTTTACCCACATTGAATTATTGCCAGTGGCGCAACATCCCTATGAAGGTTCATGGGGTTATCAGGTAACAGGCCAATATGCTCCGAATAGTCGTCATGGTTCGCCGGATGATTTTCGCTGGTTCGTTAACGCCTGCCATAAAGAAAATATTGGCGTTATCGTTGACTTTGTACCCGGACATTTCCCTAAAGACGATTTTGCCTTAGCGCGCTTTGACGGCAAAGCCTGTTTTGAATATGAAGATCCACGTGAGGGGGAACACAAGACCTGGGGTACGCATGTCTTTAACTTTCGTCGCCCAGAAGTGCGAAATTATTTAATTGCCGCTGCATTACATTGGATCCGTCGCTTTCATATAGATGCACTACGAGTCGATGCGGTTTCATCGATGCTGTATCGTAATTATGATCGTGACGATGGGGATTGGGTTGCGAACGAAGATGGCGGTATTGCGAATTTAGAAGCCGTTACCTTTTTGCAGGAACTAACCAGCACCATCCATCGCGAATGTGCAGGCGTATTAATGATTGCGGAAGAAAGCACCGCTTGGCAAGGCGTCACTGCGCCGACCGATATGGAAGGGCTTGGCTTTGATCTGAAGTGGAACATGGGTTGGATGCACGATACGCTTAGTTATTTAGCGCGTGATCCTTTAATGCGCCCAGGAAAACATGACTCCATTACCTTTCATCAATGGTATGCGTATGATGATAAATGGGTGTTGCCGCTTAGTCATGATGAAGTGGTGCACGGTAAAAAATCATTAGTAGATAAAATGCATGGCGATTGGTGGCGCCGCGTTGCTCAATTACGTTTATTATATGGCTATCAAATTGGGGTCCCGGGCCGTCCATTATTATTTCAAGGCGCTGAATTTGGTCAGGGCCTAGAATGGGGATGGCAACGGCAAGTTGACTGGCAAGAAGCAAAGGAACCGCTGCGTGCAGGACTCGGATTATTTTTAGCGCATGCCCTCAAATTATACGGCACTGAACCAGCATTACATGTACGCGATGATCACCGTGATGGTTTCCAATGGGTCGATTGTGAAAACAGGCAGGAATCAATTTTAGCATTTTTACGCAAGGCCCCGGGCGCACCAGATATTTTAGTTGTTTGTAACTTTACGCCCATTCCACGTCATGCTTATCCATTAGGCGTACCCATGCGTGGTAATTGGAAGACATTAATTGACTCTGATGAAACGCGATATGGTGGCAGTGGAGTAGTTAATTCGAGTATCATCGAAGCCACTCGGGAAGAACGTGGTATTTTCCCTGCGACTATTCGCGTTACTTTACCACCACTCGGCGTGGTATTTATAAAAGCACCAAGTAAGTAACGGCGCTTTTTTTAGCGACCAAAAATTAATTCCATGGCATAGGTACAAACCCACGCAACAATGGCGCTTGCGGGTAAGGTCAGAACCCAAGCGACTAAAATATTAACTGCTGTTCCCCAGCGTACTGCGGCTAATCCTTTTGAAGCACCCGCACCCATAACACTTGAGGTAATACAGTGTGTCGTCGATACGGGAATGCCAAAAGAACTTGCGGATAATATAACGGCGGTCCCACTGGTTTGAGCGGCAAAGCCTTGTAGTGGATTAATTTTAATAATTTTCGAGCCCATAGTTTTAATAATTTTCTTTCCACCAGCCATAGTTCCTAAGCACATAGCTAAAGCGCATGAAATAATTACCCATGTTGGAATATTTGTTGCGTGTGGTAACGCCCAATGCAGCCAGGTTGGCAAAATATCAAAAAGCGGCTGTGCCCATCCAGGTACAGTCTTAGCGTCAAGTGGAGCAGCCCATTCAGGCAGGACAATACCGCCTGCTACGGCAGATAATAATGCTAAAGTAATAATACCCATAGCTTTTTGTGCGTCATTTGAACCGTGTGCAAATGACAGGGTGCACGCAGAAATTAATTGTAGGTACCGAGCACCTGTATTAACAGTCGTTGGGCGCATGTGACGGACAATCCACAATGAAATGATCATTAAAATAAATGCCGTAATGAGACCAATTACTGGCGAAGCAACTAAGGGAATTATTACTTTTTTGATTAAAGCAGCCCAATGAAATCCATCGATACCGGCATGGGCAACAACCGCGCCAGCTAATCCGCCAACCAGCGCATGCGAAGAGCTAGATGGTAATCCCCACCACCAAGTCAGCAAATTCCATGTACTTGCTCCGATTAATGCTCCTAAGACTACTTGTTGAGTAATTATGTGAGGGTCCGCTAAACCTTTAGCAATAAATGCGGCAACCGCGGTTCCAGCTAAGGCGCCAAAAAAATTAAAAATACCAGATACAATGACAGCAGTTCGAACTGACATAACCCCAGTCGACACACTGGTCGCTATCGCATTTGCTGCATCATGAAAGCCATTGATGAAATCAAAAACGAGCGCAGCTATGACAACAAGTATTAACAGCTCAAGCATGCTTCACGGCAACAGACAGAAGGGTGTCAGCAACTTGTTCACAGCGATTGACGGCTTTTTCTAAATCGTCGAGCACTTCTTTTTCACGTAAAATATCTTTAGCGTCAATTTCTGGATCGTGAAATAATTTGCTAATCGCGTCTCGAAAGACGACATCACTTTCTTTTTCTAAGAGGCCAATTTTTTTAGCGCCTTCTGTCACTTTGTTGTATTCGTGTTTGCGAAGAAAAGGCATTGTTGCTTCTAACTGCGCGGTGCAGGCAACAAGATTTTCTATGAGTACATTCATTGGTTTAGTTGGCTTTTGGACGCCAAATAAAACACATGCACGAGCTGCAGCATTACAACAATCACAAATATCGTCGATCCGTTTTGATAATTTTTGTAAATCATCTCGATCAATGGGGGTGACAAATGTTTGTGCTAAGGAATCGAGCATTTTGCGAACAACCACATCGCCAGCGTGTTCGAACTCCTGGACAGAGGCACGCACTTCCGCGACAACAACACCCTCAGTTAGGCCTTTTAGCGCTAAGGCAGTTTTGTGTGCTATTGCGCTCTGCTCTTCAAGATAATCGTAGAAATGATCTTCTTTAGGGAGCAACCAACGGAGAAAGTTTTGAAATGGCATGGCCGGGATACCATGTCTTGTTTCCAAAAGATCAAGGCACAGCTCCTCTTTAGGCAGTATACGCCGGACCATATGACGTAAACTCTTGCTGTAGCAAGTTTCCAACGGTAGGGTCCCCATCATGCGCTCGACGACGACGCTCGAAATTAAAGTCGGTTTATTGATCCTGGTCGGCATTGTTGCCACCGTGGTTTTGGTGTTGATGACAGACCGTATTCGCTTTGATCGATTTTACACCGTCAAGGCGTATGTATCTGATGCTGCTGGGCTACGTCCAAATTCCCCAGTTACCGTTGACGGTATTCGCGTTGGCGATGTTGTTAGTTTAAATGCGGTTGGTGACCCGCGTGGTAATATTCAGGTTGTCATACGCATTAATGAGCGTTCGGCAATTCCGTCTGATTCTAAATTAACCATTGCATCAAGCGGTATTTTTGGCGATAGCTTTTTAGCATTTTCTGGGTCAGCGGATAGTAATGCGACACCATTTCCCAAAGATGGCACAGCAGAAATTCAAGCGTCTCGAGGATTTTTAGATAAAGCAAGTCAACAAGCAGAAAATATATTAGCCGGTGTCAGTGATTTATTAGATGAAGATATGCGCAATAACGTCAAGCGTATGATGAAGGGCGCAGCGGATATTGCAGAAAATGGAGCGCGATTAACCAAAAATTTAGATGATCAAACGGCCTTAATTAGGGAGTCGCTTACAAGTTTAAAAGCGTTAAGTGAAGATTTGCGCAAAACGGTAGGCGCACTCGAATCTCGGGTAAATACCTCACTCACCAAAGTAGAAGATTCATTAACCAAAGTTGATTCATTGGTGGTTTCGACCAATGAACAAATTCTCAAAGTGACCTCGCAAGCTGAGTCCACTTTGAAAACCTTTGATGAAACAGGCAAAAGTGCGCAAGCCGTTATGACTCAAGTCGGACCGGATGTTGGACAAACACTCGCTGCCGCCAGACAATTAGCTGAACGCGTTGACCGTCTGGCTGCGGCACTAGAAAATGGTGATGGCGTCATTGGTCAATTGTTAGTTAATAAAGCCCTTGCAGAGGATTTAAATAATACGGCGATTGATTTGAGTCGTACGGCAGCGCTTATTGCCGAACACCCCGAAGTGTTAGTGTTTGGTATGTCTAATGAAGAATCTGCTGCACAAGCTGCGCGTCGTGAACGCGCAAAACAGCGCCGTTCATTTCATGAAAATTATCGTCCCGGTATTCCTATTTCTGTAGAGCAGCTACAACCAGCTAGCGATAAGCAACCAATGGAAAAGTAACAGACAAAGAATCGCCTCTCTTTTATATGTGGAAATAAAAAGGCCCTGATAAAATCAGGGCCTTTTGTAATTTAAATAAAAATGTTTTAACTAGCGTTTGCCAGCAGCAATTTTTAATGTTTCGCCCAAAGTCGCAGGACTTTCGGCAATAAAAACACCAGCTTTACGCATGGCTTTAAATTTTGCCTCTGCTGTACCGGTGTTACCACTGACGATAGCACCTGCATGTCCCATACGTTTGCCTTTAGGTGCACGAGAACCAGCGATAAAGCCGACAACTGGTTTGGTGACATTTTTTGCAATAAATTCGCATGCGCGTTCTTCACTGTCGCCGCCAATTTCACCAATCATAATTATTTGTTTAGTTTCTGGGTCATTTTGGAATAACGTTAACGCATCAATAAAGTCGGTGCCTTTAATCGGATCGCCACCGATACCGATACAGGTTGACTGGCCTAAGCCAGCATTGGTGGATTGGAAAACCGCTTCATACGTCAACGTACCGGAACGACTGACGATGCCAGTTGAGCCACGTTTGTGAATGTACCCTGGCATGATGCCAATTTTACATTCGCCAGGGGTAATAACACCTGGGCAGTTTGGTCCAATAAGTCGTGATGATGATTTTTCCAATTTTTGTTTGACGATGTACATATCACGAACGGGAATGCCTTCGGTGATGGCGACAATTAATGGAATGCCAGCATCAATTGCTTCGCAAATTGCATCGGCGGCACCAGGAGGTGGTACAAAGATCATGGTTGCGTTTGCGCCGCCTTCTTTGACCGCTTCAGCGACGGTATTCCAAACGGGAAATTTTTTACCCTTTTCAGAAACCCACGTCTGTCCACCTTTGCCGGGTGTAACACCGCCCGCGAAATTGGTTCCGTAACTAACGGCGCCATTGGAATGGAAAGTACCTACTTTGCCAGTTATGCCTTGGCAAATGAGGCGGGTCTTTTTATTGACGAGTACGGCCATGTGAGATTCTCCATCTGCTAGCACATTATATAGTGCGAGCGAGAGTCATTTGGTTCAGCGCTTGGTGGATTTCTTTACTTGTTTAGCAGCCGCTTTTTTAGCGGCTTTTTTTAAAGCTTTCTTGAAAGCTTTTTTAACGAGTTTTTTTGTTTTTATTTTAACCGACGGTTTTTTTCCCGCTTTTTTAACAGCAGGTTTAGCCTTTTTACTAGCGGCAGGACGCGCTGATTTTGCGGGTTTCGCAGTAGGCTTCTTTGCTATTTTCTTCGCCGGTTTTGATTTTGGAATATATGCAATTGCTGGTGGTGTTGGTAATGCTGGACGAGGGGGGAGCCCTTGTTGTGCACGATATTCGGCAGCAGCTTTAGCTGCTTTAATGCAACCATCTTTTAAATCATCTGCAGCAATCACAGTGAGACCGGATTCAGCAATTAATTTTTTACCTTCTTTAACATTAGTGCCTTCTAAACGCACCACTAACGGGCGATCTAATCCAACTTCTTTTACTGCGGTGAGAACGCCAGTTGCGATGGTGTCACATTTCATGATGCCACCAAAAATATTTACTAATATAGCTTCAACGGCTGGATCTTTTAAAATAATTTTAAATGCAGTTGTTACTTTTTCGGCTGTCGCACCGCCGCCCACATCAAGAAAGTTCGCAGGAAAAGCACCTTGTTTAGCGCCGTATTGAGCAATGGCATCCATGGTGGCCATGGCTAATCCAGCACCATTGACCATGCAGCCAATGTTGCCGTCTAATTTCACAAATGCCATGTCATGACTTTTTGCTTCTAATTCAGCGGGGTCTTCTTCATTCGGATCTAACATCGCTTGAATTTCAGGATGACGGTAGAGGGCATTATCATCAAATGACATTTTACTGTCGAGTGCAATTACGTCATCATTGGCGGAAACCACTAATGGATTAACTTCCAACATATCAGCATCGGTTTCGAGGAAACACGTCGCTAATGCCTGTGCTGTTTTCACAAATGCTTTAATCTGATTTGGGGTCAATCCCATTTCAAAGCCAAAGCGACGCGCTTGCCAGGTACCTAATCCTGCATGCGGATCAAAATGAGTTTTGAGAATTTTTTCAGGATGCGAGTGGGCCACTTCTTCAATATCCATGCCGCCTTCACTACTCACAATTAATACAGGTGCCGCTGCGGCGCGATCCATTAAAATTGAAAAATATAATTCTTTGGCAATTTGACAGCCATCTTCAACGTAAAGGGTTTGAACTTGTTTGCAGCCATCGCCTGTTTGAATAGTTTTTAAATAATTACCCAATAATTTACCGGCCATTTCCTTGGCTTGCTCAGGTGATTTGACGACCTTTACGCCGCCGTCCATGACATGTTGGGTCATGGCTTCATCAGCGTAGACGGTGCCTTTACCCCGACCACCGGCATGAATTTGTGACTTCACAACAACAACTGGCGAACCTAATTCGCGAGCTGCTTTTTCAACTTGATCAACTGTGGTGCATGCATGACCGCGTAGCACCGGAACGCCATGCGCTTTAAAGAGTTGTTTGCCTTGGTATTCGTGAATTTTCATGGCGTCCTCGTGAAGAGCGCACACGTTGGATGTGCTTGGTTGCTATGCAATGGGTAAGGTGCAACCGCAACAATCCATGCGTGAGCGGATGGTTGACCCATGTGTCTATGAGGG
>JAHEDF010000671.1 GCA_024641365.1 Planctomycetota bacterium
ACCAACCTATTAAGTAATAAATCGCCGGAGAGCCTTGCCCATCGTCAGGGACAAAGGACAGGCACCTGATATCACAATTCTTAATCCCGATTGTATGCCAACCACTTTAACAGGAGAGGTGCCTGCTGAAAAGTCATGTTTTCCGTGTATGAAATAACAATTAAAATGAAAAAATATTTTTAAACATCATTGTATTTTTATGAAATTCATATTAATTATCAATAACGACAGAATCAATTAGCGCCATTCTACAAAATGTCAAATATGGCATATAGATACTGTAGACTCCTTGGTATATGTAAATTTTATGACATCTCAATTCTTTTGCCCCAATATGTTTTATCTAATTTTATATATTCAGAGTCACTTTTATCATTTAAAATTAGCCGGCCCTCCGCCTCCCATTTTTTTAGCGTCTCGATAATTACTTGAGACAGCTTTGGCGAGATTTTATCCGAGCAACCTTGCACCACAGCATCAATATCAAGCTTAGAATAAATAGATGCTCCATCAATAAAAAACCTCAAAAAAAACGCATCCAAAACCTCAATTCTCTTTTCATCTATATCCATAATCATTTCCTTATTAATAAAGCGGTAAACCAGTAAGTAAATTAATAACCTTATCTAGCGGATGTTTCAGGGACAAAGAGGGACATAGGACAGGCACCTGATATCACAAATCCAATCCTGTCTTTAAACCCTAAAATACAAGTTCCGGTCAGGCAAAGCGTTTAATTTCAGAGTTTTAAACCAGTTGCTATCAAATTCAGCGCAGAATGGTGCTCATCTATTCGTGATGACGCCACAAGATCTACCGTCCTTGCAACGAGGACGGTGATGAGGAATGCGTAATAATAAATAGTTTATGTCGCTACGCCGATTTACTCGGTGGGTCAGCGGTAAATAATGGACAACGATTTTTGATACAGGTTATTTTTCGTTTTGCGGCTTCAGCGCTACGCGCAGCGGCGTTGCCGATGGCGCTTGCGAAAGCGAACATGCGCCAGCCATACATCGTGGCTAACCACGCCTCGACGCTGAGATCTAAACGTAGGAGAATCGGAGCGAGTTCCGGTGGAATACGACCACGTTTCCCCTCTTTTAATAAACGGCCCGTGGTGTCGAGGATGGTTATATACTCATCCGCGGTGATTATTTTATTCGCTAAACGTTCGCCAACGATGCAGTTTTTTAGTGGTGTTACCCATAGACCGTCTTCGTTATGATGAAGCATTTTCGGTTTAACGGCATCCTGAGTGATGTTGCGGCTGTTCTTATTTCTTAGCTTTCTATTTTTTATTTTCCGCGCCGATTGAAACTGATTACGTGTTTGAATGCGCTGATACGCACTGGTGTGCAATGCCGCTTCTGGACGATCCGTTATTTTCGCACGAATGGGATTGAGATCGTTATACGCCATACAGGCAATTAACGCGGCTTGGTCGAGTAAGACTGTGCTGTGATAACGCCCCTCCCAAAAGGTGCCGGTACAATTGTCTTCTTTATTTGCTCGACGGGCGATGGGTTCCTTGAGCGCTTTCATGCACCACCCCACATCGCCTAACCGCTTACGCCAGCGCGTTATTTTTACTTTTTGTTTTGCGACCTGGGCGATGACCTCATCGTCTGGCAAAATAGGCGAGCCATCTGCGGTATATTTTCTTGGATATATGGACAGCCAGCGCTTAGCGATTTCGACATCATCCCACTCGGCAACCAGATCCGGACGCATGCGTAACACCACATGAAAATGATTGCTCATAACTGCGAATGCGGCGACCTCCATCGCGAAACAGCGCGCCATTAATTGTAAACGTTCTTCAATCCAATCTTTGCGATGCTCGAATTGATCACCGGCTAAATACGCGCGACGGACGCAGCGCGAGGTGCAGTGCAGCCACGGCGGGCGCGTAGCGTCGAATTGCTGGCGGCGGGGGATAGTCATGGTCGAGGGTCATAATAAACCCATTCGTGACTGCAAGGGAAAAGATTCTGGGGTGTTTGGAGGAAATTGGTGTAACTAGTTTAAATAATATGGGTTAGGGACTTTCTTTCAGATGCCTGTCCCATGGATG
>JAHEDF010000672.1 GCA_024641365.1 Planctomycetota bacterium
GTCGCAACAAATCCTGAAACAGCTATTCCTGGACAAGTTGTGGTGCGATCGAATGATCAAACGACCATTATTTTAGGAAATGGAACGGTTCCACCGTTAGGGGCAATAGTGGTAGAAGAAGAACCAGTTGTGGCACCAGAATAAGTGCAATTACTGGTTCGGATAAACTGACTTCCAATTTTCTAGTAATATTGACGGCGTTGTAGGTGTGGGCGGGCGATTAAAAAGCGTGCCTCCTTTGACGTCACCGCCGACAAATCCACCGTTCGACAAGAAAAATCGTCGGCCCTCAATAACTCCGGATGAATAATCAAAGCGATCGGCTTTTCCGGTAACATCATGGGTAAAACGTGCCGTGGTTAATTCGCGCACGATATCATTTTTAGAACGAACCCATTGATTGCCAAATTCTGCGAAGCGTTGTAGGTCGCCATTGGTACCACTAAAATTTTCATTAAATGAATAGAGACCATGTAAATATTTCCCATCCTTCGGAGCAGAAAAAGTCGCAATTAAAGACCACTTATTCGTTTCAGGAAAGAAAAACCACCCACTGTAATCAGTATGATCGCCATGAGGTTTTGCCGTTACGATAAATTTATAAGTAGTACCAACAACCCATGGGTAGACGAGATGACTATGACCGCCGGTACCTTCATTACCAAAATCATTAGTGATCACGTTTTCACCTTTTCCGATTAATTGCACGCGATCTTGAGCCGCTACTTTTTTGCGATCGACGGCCTCGTTGCCACTATCCCAAACTGAAAATATAATGCGACGTTCAGTTGGGCTATTAACCTGGATACCAAAATAGCCACGATTAAATCCACAAGCCATATAGTACGACCACAAAGGGTCTGTGCGCACAGTCACTTCATTGTAAAAAGCAACGATCTCATCTTCTTTCTGCGTTGGATAACCCAAATGAACTGAAGCAGCATTGCGCCGCGGTTTTATATTAAAGTGTGCATCTTTTACGGCAGGGCCAGATAAAATTAAACTATCGAGTTGGCCAAAAGTAGCTCCACTTTTCTTTAAACCAGTTAGAACACAATGATGCCACCCACTGGTACGAATGGTAAATGGTTTAAAAGATAATTCGATTAATTCGTTGTCTTTCCCAGTAACAGTGGCCTCTTCGGATTGGCCATCAATATGTAATTGTAATGTAACAGTTTCTGATGCTTTTAATGTTAAACGAATGCGAGCATCAAGGGTGCCTGTTTCAATAAATCGTCCGTGCCACGCAATTTGCTGTGTTGCATCAGACCAACCGTCGACACCTTTTTTATCTGATATGTGAACGCCTTTAGGATTTGGTTGGCAGTAAGCCGTAAAAGCCGGAATAGTTAAAGTCGTTTCGGCAGCGTGAAGAGATAGGACGCCTAGGACTAAAATAATTGTACGGTACATAGCAGAATCTTTCGTAAATATTATTTACAGATGAATTGCGTGATCAGCCAATGCTTCACGTACCGCTGCGACATCATCGCGGCTTGATAAATCCAATACCGCATCACTGCGTTTAACAATTCGGTAACGAGCACCCGCAACCATAGAAGCAGCGACGGCATCTGGTAATTCTAATTCACCACGTGGACTTGGCGCAATGTTTGCGCAAGCAGCAAAAATACGACTATCAAAAGCCCAGCAATTCATGCTTAACAGGGGGTCTGCTCCGCAGGCGTCAATTTGTTCCTGATTTGGCTTTTCAACAATGTGTGCTAAATGCCCAGTGCCATCATCAGCAATAATAGCAAATTTAGCAACACGATCGGCTGCAATATTACCATGTAATAATCCAGAGCGATGAAAACCAACTAAACCTGGGGTGATGTCCTCTGCCAAAGGTTTTAGCGCAGATGTTGGATATAAATTGTCACTGTTAATTACTAAAAATGATTTATCACTAACGGCATTTTGCGCTGCCGCGACGGCGTCGGCTGTTCCCCGTGGTTTTTCTTGAATTGCGAATCGAATGGTTATTCGCGATAGTGGGAGCGAGCTGTAATATGATTTTAATTCGGAATGTTCGGGGCCGATAACTAGAACAACATCTTTAATGCCAGCGTCG
>JAHEDF010000178.1 GCA_024641365.1 Planctomycetota bacterium
GCCCTCTGCGGTTAATCTGTCTTCGATTAAACGTATTTTCCAGGGGAAAACGCGATTGTTAGCCGAATAGCATTGCCTCCGCGTATCTTGTGAATGAATCATTTATTCGCTATTGTGGCTGAATTGGTATCAACACGACGAGACACGATCAGTGGGCACATCACGCTTAATCACGTTGGCTATATTTTTATAGGCCTCAACACGCGGATCGGTGGTGCGCCAGATTAAAGCAATGATGCGCGAGGCGCGATCACCCATTAAATTTTTGATGATCAAACGATCATCTTTATCATCTGCCGCTAATGCTGGTAAAATGGTAATGCCTGCACCGCTGGCAACAATTTGTCGTAAGGTTTCTAAACTGGTGGCACGATAATCTGCGCCAACTGATGACTCGCTGCGCCGATTGCACATGGCTAAGGCTTGATCACGCAAGCAATGCCCTTCATCTAGTAATAATAATTTTTCTTCCGCTAAATCATCGACATGTACCTGTTGTTTACGTGCTAAACGATGCTTACGAGTCATGGCGACTAAAAACGGTTCATCAAATAATGGCTCGACCACATAACGACGGTCCATGCCATCTAATAACGCAACTAAACCGACATCAATGCGACCACTCTCTAACGCCTCTAAAACATGGGCTGTGGTATCTTCGCGAATTGGTAATTCTAAAGTCGGATATTTTTTCTCTAAGGCCTGTACAATAAATGGTAATGCATACGGACCAACGGTGGGAATGACGCCCAAACGTACCGGGCCAAAAAATGGTGGGCGACTTTTTGCCGCGGCTAATTCAACGCCCTCTATGGCTTGCAATGCCGCGCGTGCTGCTGCCACGACTTGTTCACCGGCTGGGGTTAATTTCACACCATGCGAATCGCGCTCAAACACCTGACATTTCATACGCTTTTCCCACTGACGAATCAGCGACGACATGGTCGGTTGGGAAATATGCGCAGCAGCAGCAGCACGGCCAAAATGTAAGTGATCGCCAACTGCGACTAAATAACGCAGCACCGGTAATGTCGTTGCTTTGGGATCAAATATGGGTTCGGTCGGCATGATTATCTGATGGTGTCTGTAGCCTGAGCTTCGTATTACACAATAATAAGTAAATTATTGTGCGGGAATTATCTCAATTCGTTTGAGCCACTCGATACTACCACTCTGCCACGCATCCCAACTTGGGCCTTTGTAACCATTAAAGCCATGGCCGCCGGTTTCTAATTCTAATAATTCAACCGTACGATTTAATTTTTTCATCGCCGCTGCAAATGAACGACTATTTTCAATTACCACCACTTTATCATCTTTTGCGTGCGCTAGAAATATAGGCGGTGTCTTGTCGGTAATTTGTTGCTCGGTGGAAAATCGCGTAACTAAATCCTCAGCTGGTGTTTTTCCCAATAAATTTTTTCGTGACCCTTTGTGCGTAAGACCTTCTTGCATGGAAATAACTGGATAAATTAAAATGCCAAAGTCTGGACGGCTTGATTGTTGCGCAATCGGATCTGTTGCTGATTTATCACCGTCATCAAATAACGTTGATGCACTCGCCGCTAAATGCCCCCCTGCAGAAAAACCACTGATACCCACGCGCGCAGGATCAATATGCCATTCTTTCGCATGCGCCCGCGTCATGCGAATAGCTTGCTGCGCATCTAATAAGGGCACCGCGTGACGTCCTTTTGGTAAGCGGTAATCTAAAACCACACCCGTAATGCCGTGTGTATTAAACCATTTCGCAACGCCATGCCCTTCACCACCACTGACGCGCATGCCATAACCACCACCTGGGCAAATAATGACAGCGACTCCATTTGGTTTATCAGGACGGTGCAGAGTAATAGTCGTATCAGCTGGAGCTGGTTCAGAGGCGCCGTCACCAAGCGGTGCCTGTCCATTCCATAATGGTAAACGTTCTTCGCCTGACAGAAATGCGAATGTAACTAACATGATGGTAATGATTCGTAGCATAAGGACTCCGGGCACAGCTCATACCTGCATTTTAGATGCGCAACAAGACGGCATGTCCGTACACTTGTACGGTGTATGTATCTAGAACCAGTTATAATTCGTCTACAGCATTACTATTTAGTTGGCTATAAACACCTGCACTTTTTCAATATCTGCCACCAACATCTTTTGTTCTTCGGCGTCAGTTATGAGCGGTACCTGGGCCTGTGCTAATGCGATATATTCTGTTGCCTTATTTTTGTCCGCAGCCATGGCGGCGGCATAGGCACCCACTTCGTAAGAATAACCGTGTGAAAAAGGTGAGAGTTTATTACTTGTTGTTATAGCGATACATTTATCGGCATAAAATTTTGTCAGAAACGTATCCCCTGCAAGAAAATGCACTTTAGCTAATTGCCAATAAGCAATTGATAAATTTTGCGGCGTGCAATCAGTGCGTTTTTTCCAATGCCATAATGAAGCTTGGGCCGAGGTGAGCATATCTTCAATATCATCGCTCGAGCGCTTATCTTTGTCTATATAAGTCCAACACGCATTAAAACATGTGGCAGCAAAATGTTGGTGCACTATTTCCTTAGACGCTTCATCTTTTAATACCGCTTTTACTTTGTCTTCTCTCTCAGGCATAACAGTACTCCTCTGTGCTCGACACGATTTGTATACACGATGAAGAGTTTGGGCACCTAAGCAACTCCATCCATCCTTTAATCAGCAAACCGCCACGTTGATTGCGTATCTCGTGTCAGTGGCACGTTTAACAATTTCGCACGAATCATTTCAATAGGAATGGTGCCCATACGCAAAATCGCATCATTAAATTGTTTCTCCGTCATTTTGCCGTCAGCTGTCACGGCTTTAGCTAAAGCGCGTAATTGTAAGCCGCCAATCATGTAGCCACATTGGTAGAGCGGTGCAAAGTCACCGGCAATAAATCGCCGCACTTCGCTGGTTGCGCCTAACTTCTCATGGCCAACACGGTCAATTAAAAAAGTCACCATTTCTTGTGGCGTCATTTCTCCGAGATGAAATTTGAGCGTCACAATAATACGTGCGGCACGATGCATGCGCCAGAATAACATGCCAATTTGATCTTCGGGTGTTTGCGCAAATCCCTTATCCCATAAAACCATTTCCCAATATAACGCCCAGCCTTCAACATTAAATGGTGTGCGAAATAGAGAACGGTAATCACGATAACGTGAGGTAAAAAATCCCTGTAAGTGATGGCCCGGAATTAATTCATGCGCTGTAGTAATGCGCGTGAAATGTTTATTATTACCGCGCATACTCATTAATTTGTCTTCATTACTCATATCATTACGTGCATACCCAACCAAAATATGCATGCCATTATACGCAACATACGGCATCTGCCGCTGAGTATCGGTAGTAGTCATGGAAATACGCCACGTTTCTTCGCATAATGGTGGCACGGTAACTAAATCTAAATTCTTAACAAAATCCGTCGATAAGTTTGCCTGCTCAACTATAAAATCACCTTGCTGACCAGGTGGGACAAAGTTTGCTTTTACCTGTGCTAAAGCCGCACGCCAATCATCACCAAAATTCATCGCCTTAGCCGCCTCAAGCAAGCGCGCTTCGCACCACGCAAATTCCTTTTCACCAATGGCTAATAATTCCTGTGCGTTGTAAGGCAAAAATTCTACCGCTAAGTCGCGCTTGAGCCCATCGGCCCCCAATGGTTCTCCTAATAACGGATCATCGTCCTTACCTTTGATATGTGCCAATTCTTCCCGTAAGTATTTTGCATAGTCTTCTAATGCTTTCATGGATTCACCAACCGGAGTTTCCATCCACCAGGAAAAATCTGGCTGCGTTCCGCTGTAGGCATCATTCCAGGTTTTCAGTGCACGACGAATGCTGTCAGTCGTGCGAGCGGCACGAAATGCTAACAACGGCGAAACGGATAAGGCGCTGTTTTCCTCTGCTGGTTTTTGTTCTTCTGTTTGTTCCTTTTTATTTTTACGGCCTTTTTCTAAACGCTTACGTATGTCTTGAATTTGTTCTGGTAGGCCAGATAGCGCTTTAGCGGCTGCTCCAGGATTTAATGGTTTTTTTTGCCAGCGCGCCACTTCTAAATTTTCAATGACATCACGAAATGGAATGAGCTCAGCAATTTCCTCGAGATCCCGGCACTCACGTGCATTTTTAGCAATTTCATAGGTTATTTGTTCACGCAATAAAATATAATCTATGCGACCATCTTGATTGAGATCATCAAAATCTGCATCAGCTAAATTCTGTAACCATGTTTTTGATAATGCCGTCAACCGATCTTGCCGAATTTTCGACCACGACAAATTATAAAACCGAGAGACTTGACTCGTTTCCGCATCATAGAGACGGATGGTGTCAGCAAATTCGGCATCCCCGGCGCACAGATTTAAGTTTACTGCTGACGCACATAGGAGGGCTAGCGAACAAATATGTTGGTAAAAACGAGGCATACGGTGCTGCTTTACTAAAACGTCTGTGGTTAGGTAAGATATATACTAAAGACCGCAGCTATCCGAGGACCTTACGGCAAAGCACAAGTACGCACTTTGTCGCATGCACTATGGATGTCTGACACGTTTTGGTCCTCTATTTGGGCTTGGATATCGTGCGGAGCCCATTGAGACAATGCTATTCGGCTTGCTATTCGGCTAACAACAGCGTTCAAACAACAGCGTTCATATCACCATATTCTGAGAGTTTGTAAATCGCTCCAATATAAAATTAATCACAGAGGGCGTCGTATCCTAATATCGTTCTTTTGTCTGTGAGAAAGCTATTGAGATACATGTCGCTTCGTTACTTGAGGATAAAGGCGCGTTTGGTGTTTGTTTATAATTGGTGTAATAAATTTACTAATAAATGCTTAAAGACCTGTTCTGGTATCTGTTGTTCATATGTCTGTCCCATACGGTTTCGTTGTTCAGATGTCTGTCCCATACTATTTCCATACTATTTCCGCACTCACCATATCCGGAATTAAATGTATCATGCCAATTACTACAATAATGATCCATTTATGGCTTTTTATTTCGTACTGTATTTATCCCTACCGCCTTGCAGACTGGTATTCTTCAGAAGCCTGCTCATATCATAAGCTTTATTCAAGTTGATATATTTAGGAAATACGGCTAATAAACTTACCAGTTGGTGGGCTCATATTCAAGTCGTTGTATCCACAAAATACTTCCCAAGAAGTTGCGATTAAGCCACCAATGCTGTCGTGGTGATTTTCCATAATAATTTTTATAAGAATCTAAATTAACCTCTGGTAAATTGATGTTGCCATCAGCCATACGAATACCCGTTCCGGATCCACCAACAGCGGATGTCCATTCGCAGCGAAACCACAAGATCCGCTCTTCTGCACGCAGTCGATTAAAATAATATGGGTCGTTCTGGAATAGGTGCCCCTGGTTATCATTCACGGCATCCTGAAAATTTTTATATCCATGGGTGCCACCAGCGCCGCAAGCTATGGTAAATGTTGCAGGTTCGACATGGTTATTTCTGTCATTTTTTTCTCGATAAATGCGAAACCAGCATATGCCCACTGTGTCTCTTTTGGGAAGCGGCTTACCGAGAGCGAAATCAACCCAATTGCGGGAAGCTGGTTGTGGATCAGGATTTTTTTGATTAACTAAATCACTCCAAGACATACTGGGATCGATAGGCGCAGGATTATATGTATAGGTATTTTTAATCGCAAATGGAGGTTGCTCCATTACATATAAGGGAAAACGTGCGGCTTCGCCACCAATATCGGGAAACTTCCCGCTCCCGACTTTATAAAGCGGCTTACCATTTTGATCTTTTGGACCTGGTGACCCATCGCGTATATCTGCCCACCCGTATGCTTCTTCATGCTCAGGTGTTTTAGAATCGTCATAACCCAGGCGAGAAGCTTCTTGAATATAATGTAAAGCCGCAATGAGCGTGAGGCGGGCCTGGGCTTCTTGTACTAGAGTCTGTGACTCGCGCACATCGGAACGCATAAGAGTAAAAAAAGTTAATGAGATTGATATCATTACAACAGACAGCCCAACTACGACAATTAATACAGTGCCAGAGCGACATCTGTTTATGGGATGAAATGAATTATAGGTTAATATATTATTCATTATTATTTTATTTCCACAGTATCCAAATTTCGCTGTTGTCGGGCCCCTCTCAGAGTGGTTCCAACACCCCAAAATGATAACTGTATCAGTTTTCCTGTGATCGGGCTGCTTATTTTAATTTGACATAGATCAATGCTGTGTGACCAAACTACGTAGCGACGAGTTTCAATTTCAAGTCCAGGCCAATTTTCAGGTTTGTTTTCTGTATAAATTTTACTTTCTCCAACATCATACTTTTCACCGTTTATGGTAATCGGTTTTTGCATCGTGCGTTCCCAAATGTCACGCGGTTCTTCAAATTGGATTTCCTTGCCCTTTGAATCAAATTTATACCAACAATAAATTGAATTGCCTGGTAAATAATCAAGCATCGCATATAAACCAAGACAGGAATGAATGTTATCTGCTTGATCTGGATACCATGCGCGTATTGGGTCTTCGTGACCTACTCTTGAGAGCGCAAGATAGTCACCCCATTTTTTCGTGGTGTTAATTTTCTCTGAAAACCCAAATCCACGCCACCATGTTTGTGGTTCATGTCCCTTTTTAGATGGATCATAGGTTAAAGAGCAAAAAGGTTTACCAGGCGAACGCAGAGGATTTTGGGCTGGATCAACCGCATATCGATTATCGTAATGATCCCAAAAATCAATTTCATCAAGTGCTGCATATATACCAGTGCGAAGCATATTATTTTCTAACGAAAGCTGTCTAGAAATAGCAATTGATTGATTAGCCACATTAACAGCTGAAAAGGATCCATATAGGATCAACGTAGAAATAGCAATGGAAATTATTAATTCAATCAAAGTAAATGCCTTGATTGAGAAACTTTTTATCGGAGGTTTTCTGTAAATCATCATATTACCTTACATTTTTCCCTAATTAATTTCTTAATCCCGTCCACATGCGTGGCGTGTAAAAAGTAAAACGAGCTATTGGAATAGCGCGCATACGTACCGATTTAGGAACAGGACCAATGTCTAGTTTGCCATTACCATTGCGGTCAGCTCCATAAATACCCAAGTAGATTTTTTTATTCTTTATATTGTTACCAGTAAAATCGTTGCGACTACTATTCGAAAAGGAAAAAAAACGTTCTGGATTATTGTATTTATGCGCACCCCAATGGTAGGCAAGAACACCATTTGAATCATAGGGAATTCGGCTTGCGTCTTGTGGTGCACTGGGAAGAGTTTCAGAATCTTCGTAAGCTTTCCAATCAACTGCCCAAAACACCAATTGCCGACAACGTTCAGCTGGCTGAAAAACATTGGTGAGATTAAACGTTTTATTATTCCCCCAACTTGAATCGATCTCTGGTTTATTTCCCTGCGGACGACTCGCTGATACGCCATAACTGACGCTTGTTC
>JAHEDF010000179.1 GCA_024641365.1 Planctomycetota bacterium
GTGTTTCGGTTGCGACTATTGTTGGAGCACAAATTGGTCTCGCTATTCCACCTGATGACGTGCAAGACATTTTGTATGGCCGTCCCTTGCAGGCAAAGGTTACCAATAAATCAAGCAGCAAAGGCTCTGCGTCAATTACCTGCGAGATCGAATTCGCTGACCCATTAGATAAAATACGTGGCGCATCATTATTGGTTACCCCGATGTCATCCCTTAAAGATAAACCAGGGGTCGATAAAGATGGTGCCTATGCACGTTTGCCTGGATCGGTCAAAGAGTTTCCTTTTCGTGTCAATAAAGGACAGGCAACAGTTGACTTTAATTTAAGAGATAAAAACGACACAAAAGTGTCGTACTACGTCCAAGTTAAAATTACATCTACGGGAATTCCTGCGCGCTATAGCGAAACACCATGGGTAGCGTTTGATTTTTCAGGCAGTGGGGAAAGCAGTTCAACAATCACCTTTGGTACGCCGCGACACGAAGAAAAATCAAAAGAAGCCGAATCAGGTAAAAAAGACGAATAATTTATTTGTTGCTGAACAGTAATTAATCCCGAACTCTGCGGCCTTGATTGATAAAAAAACCAAGACCGCATGAATAATAATAAAACCATTTCTTAACTGGTTAACAATATATCTGTAACTCACCAAGTCGCCAAGTAGTCGCCAGCCCCGTATCTGGCAGCCAAATTACCCCATGAGGGAGGGCAAAGCCCGACCCGGACGCCGAGTGACGTTTGGCGGATACAATGGCCACAAGCACTCCGCCAATTGTTTCGTAGCATAGCGTAGAAAAAAAGCTCCAGACAAAGTCCGTGGGGTTTGGGGCGAAGCCCCGAAACAAAAATCCCATTCACTCTTGCATATCCATTTTAATCATCAGGTTCATGCTGAAAACGCACAACCTTTCATGTATTTAATGAAACGCGGTCGTGCTGATTCTGTACATCCTCATTAGAGAAAATTTTCCTAGGACAAACACCATGCTTAAATACATCGCAGCTCTGTTATTGTGCAGTTTGATTTTTTCTGCGGCATCTGTTATCAGCGCCGAGAAGCCAAACTTTATAATTATTTTTACCGATGACCAGGGCTACAACGATTTAAGCTGTTTTGGCTCAAAGAAAATTAAAACACCAAACATCGACAGCATTGCTGCTGAGGGGCGAAAGTTCACGTCATTTTATGTTGCGAGTCCGGTTTGCTCTCCGTCACGAGCAGCCTTGTTGACTGGTTGTTATCCGGTCCGCATTGGCATGGAAAAGCATGTTATCTTTCCTGCCAATAAACACGGTTTGCACACAGATGAAGTCACCATTGCAGATCTCTTGAAAGGCGCCGGCTATGCAACGGCCTGTGTTGGCAAATGGCATCTCGGTCATGAAAAACCATTTTTGCCAACCAGTCAGGGTTTTGATAGTTACTACGGCATTCCTTACTCAAATGATATGAACCATCCAGATAATAAAAATAAGCCGAAGATGAGTAGCGATGAGTTATGGAAAAATCAGGACTCATATAAACTATGGAAAACACCATTGTTTATTAATGAGGAGATTGCTGAATTACCGGTCAATCAACGAACTGTTACTCGTCAATACACTGATCAGGCAATAAAATTTGTAACGGCACAAAAAGATAAGCCGTTTTTTTTATATCTGCCACATAGTATGCCGCATATTCCGCTCTACGTTCCCGAAGATGTTTATGATCCCAATCCCCAAAATGCCTACACGAATGTTATTGAACATATAGACGCAGAAGTTGGCCGTTTATTAAAGACCGTTAATGATCTTGGGCTGAGTGATAAAACCTATATTATTTTTACGTCTGATAATGGCCCATGGCTGCAATTTAAAAATCACGGTGGCAGCGCCCTGCCGCTCAGGGATGGCAAAGGAACGACTTATGAAGGGGGGCAACGCGTGCCCTGTGTCATAAAAGGTCCAGGAATTCCTGCTGGTACGATCAGCGATGAGATATTTGGCACCATCGATATGTTACCGAGTATCGCCAAACTTGCTGGTGTTGAACTCAAAACCAGAGGGCCAATTGATGGCTTAGACGCTAGTGCTCTCATGCTCGGGAGTGAAACGTCTCCGCGCAGTGAATTTGTTTATTATTCATCCCAAGGCGCATTAAATGGTTTACGTCAAGGTGATTTTAAACTACGTCTTATTAAAGGGAAAAATGGCAAAGAATCCGTTGAGTTATACAATCTCAAAGAGGATATTTCTGAGAAAAATAATCTTGCCGAAACCATGCCCGATAAAGTAAAGGAACTGACCGAACGCATGAATGCGGTGCACGCAGATATTACCAAAGACGTACGTCCACGCGGCAACCTGTAATTACGGCATTTAGTGAGAACGATGTGATATCAATTCCGTGTATTTAATTACTCAAGAAATTCACAGGAGGCGCGGAGGTTTAAGGAGGAGGCATAAAATAATCGTTAATGTATGCCACTATTTAGCAATTCTTCTCATCCAATCTCTGTGTCTCCGCGCCTCCTGTGAATGACTTTTCATAATGGCTTTTGAAGCGGAATTGGTATGAGTATGCTTTTGGCTATCAATGAACTTCTTATTGGGCGATTATGCTGTTATAAAACGGTGAAATTAATACGTTAACATTTTTATGTAGCCAATAATTCTGCTAGCGGCTCAAGTTGTTCTTTTTTAGGCAATTGTAAATCAATTTGGCCGAATCCATCGCGCGGGTGCCCAGCGGCATGTAATAGTGTCGTATAAAAACTACCGATAGTACGATTACCAGATTGTCCATATGATGGGTAATGAATGTAGCGCCCGCTTTTAATACGACCGCCGATATTTCCGAGTAACAGCATGGGAAAATTTTGATAATTAGCATGATGTTGTTGGCCAGCATCACTGAAGAAAACTATCAATGTGTTATCCAACATGGTGCCATTACCTTCAGGCACGGACTCAAGTTTCTTGGCAAGACCAGCAATCAAATCGATATGGAATTTACGAACTATATTACGTGCGCCATTACCATCGGTGCCATCAGCGAAGTTGGTGTCGCGGCCGATTTTAAAGTCGTCAGCGAGATGACCAATCCCGTGTACGGTTTTTTCACCTAAACCTAAACCGGAATAATGACTTTCTAGGTCATCAATATCGCACGTGATAACGTTGGTGAGTCCAGCGATCAGTGCGGCTGCTGCCAAATCAAAATGCGCTTCAAGACGATGCGTTTCAATTTCAGAAGTATATTTATCAGTTATTGAAGGAATGTGCACGCGTACGCTATCATCAAGTGTCGCTAATTTAACTTGTCGATCACGCAACGATTCAAACCCAGCTAAATAATGGTCAAGTTTTTCCTTTTCTGCACTAGGTACCAGTCGCTGAGCTCGTTTGACATCATCAACCATAAAATCGAGCAGGTGTTTATCTAATTGAGCAGTGGCTTTAAGTTTTACTCCTGAAGCGAGACTGCCAAATAATTCTTGGTATGCCATCATGGGCGAACAATAATACGGTAATGGTTTTGCCTTTTCCCATGCTGATAATTTTGGATGCGCGATGAGTTCACTGGCACCGCCCATTTTAAAGCCTAAATGCGGAAAAATCCCTGGTAAGCATTTTGCCAAGGCACCATCAATGGTTTCACCAGCCGGAGGAGCGCCATTATCAGAGCGATAGACGCCAAGAGCACCAAAATTAGCACCGTGTGGATCGCTAACGGCTGCTGCTCGTCCAGAAAGATCCTGTAAAATAGTTAATTTGTTCTTAAATGGCTCAAGTGCCTGCATCGATTTATGCAAGGTAAGCTTTGAAAGTGATTGTTCGAAATATGATTTTTGCTGATATTTTTCAGCGCCATATTTTTCTAAGCCTTCTGGAACGATGCCCCATGGACGCAAACCATTAGAACGAACGACAAAGACAAAGCGCTTTGGTGGTTGTGGTGATGATGCGGGGCTACTGGCAATTAATTGATTGAGCACAGGTGAGAAGAGTGCACTGGTCGCTCCCAGGGATAAGCCTTTCAGAATCTGTCGCCGGTTCATTTTTTCATATTTCATAGTGGCACCTGTTTTATTTTCGCATCAAAAAAGAATCGGAGGTGAGCAGCGACACGAGTAATGCTTTAAAACTACCCCCGCTGTTAACGTAGGCTTTATCTGCCGCAATGAGCGTTGGAGAATCGTCGAGCGTTTCATTGCGCCCCATCCAGTAACGAAAGGCAAAGCGAACAAATGTTTGTCGTGCACGTTCACTGGCAGCTAAGCGATTAACCAAATCAAAAGCATCGGTGATGGCCCCGTCTAGCTGCTTATTATCTGTGCCAATTAATTCACCGCGCGCATCGACCGGTTTTGCATCTGGTGTAGGAGCAATTAAAGCCGCTAGTCGTTGTTCTAAATTCTTAATTTGTTTTTGCTGTTCGGCATCATCGATTTTTCCCCATTTATCAATCTCTTTATCCCAGCGCTTCAAGTTATTTTCATAATTTCGCTGGGCTGTTGTGAAGTTTTTATCCTTGGCATCAGGCTTTTTGAGATCAGCCTTCATTTTTTTCGCATGAGCGATCATGGTTGCTCGTCCTGCGGCATTATAACTGAGCCAGTTTTTCAAATCCTTTTCCCAATTATTTTTTTGGTTCTCATATTTTTGCTTGGCATCATAATAAGCGTCGGCATCTCCGAGAATCACTTGCTCGCGATACCTGCCAAAATCATCGAATAATTCAAAGGGCAGACCGAGTGGATTCATTTTTTTGTGGCATCGCCAGCAATTTTCCTCATCAGTTTTTGTCAAGCGTTCGCGCAATGTTTTATGCGGATTTTCTTCCAATTTCGCATCAACGCCAATGGGAATTTCGGGGATCGTATCACCGAGCAAATGTTCACGAATCCATTTGCCGCGTCGAATTGGGTCTGTATCAAAATTTCCACTATGGGCGACTAACCATGCGGGGTGGGTTAACATACCGGCACGTTTTTCGACCGGAAATGGTTGCTCAATTGGATAATTCCAGGTGTCCTTATCAAAACCATAAGCCGTGTAATATTGGCCACCGCGATAACTGCCCAGCACAGGTGTGCGACCAGCCGCTAATTGCGCCTTTACTTCAGCGCTATTTTCGTTGGACAGCATTTCTTTGAGTGCGCGTTCGGCGCGATCAGGAGAAACGTAATGCACGACGTAGCGATTGGAGGTCAGCAATTGTTTGAGCACGTCTTTGTCGTCGTCTAAGATAGACAACACAAAAAGGTCGGCATCTTTAAATAAAAATTCTGGTTTATGATGTTGGTTGCGTGACTTATCTTTGAAGACATCAAAAACGCCACCATAGCCAAAGTATTCGCGGAAAAATCGTAAGATGCGTGGATTTGGACAGGCCTCAACGTGTTGCTCAAATGTATGATTAATTTCATAGCCCCAATAAGTCTTGGTATTGGTTGCTAATAAGCGTTGCACTTCACGTTCGACATCATTTTTTGATGACAATTTCCCCTCAGCAACAGCTTTCATCAATTTGTCATCGGGTGGGGAATCCGTTAATGCATAGGCAATAGCATAAGCAATTTCACGCGGTGCCAACATGCGCCGTCCATCAGGTAGCTCCTCGCCGAGGCCAATTTCTTGCCGGTAAATAAATTCCGGTGACAACATCAGTGCTGTCAGCAAACTTTCTAAGCCTTCTCGTGGCCCAGCAATGTCTATGGCACGTGTTAGGAATTGATGGGCATAGCGATCAATTTCTTCTGCTTGTGGTTTTCTCTGAAACAATAATTGAAATGATCGATTAACAGCATTCTCCAGTTGCTCTGCGCGTGGTTTTTCTGTGAGGGCAATAATATCGTTCAATTCACCAAATCGCGATTTACCTTCGCGTACCTTTTGACCTTTTTTATCAGGCTTTCCATCGGGACCTTTTGGATCCACCAAGCGGCCATCAAGCAGCTCCGCAATGTAATTCTTCGCATTAAGGCGTAGCGTCTTTATCGTCGATTCATTAGCCAATAAGGTGCCATAATCTTTAAATCCATGTCCATCTTGTGGATTAAAGGGGATACTTCCTTGCGGTAAGCGGTTATTGGCTTCAAATCGATGTAATATATGACCATTTATGCGCCAGAGACGTGGTGGTGAATGCGCAGGCCCTTGGTGTTCACCGCTAAATAATTCGGCGTGATCAACGCGATTGCCAAATTCAGGGCGACTGAGCCGATCTTCATCCGGTCCACGATTTATTTTTTTCAGTTCGGTGATTATCCATTTTTCAACTGCCAGACGGTCATTACGGGTGGGAAATATTTTTGCTTTCTCAGGCGGCATGTCGCCATTGCTGATCATCTCTAAAGTTTTTTCCCACCGTTCGACGTCTTTGCCATTGGTGATGATGGGATCAATGGTGTGGAGAAAAAAATCAGCCTTTTGTTTTTTCTCGCCATGACATTCGATGCAGTACGATTTAAAAAATGGCTTAATATGCTCATTAAATTCTGATAGCTTAGTTTGTTCATCTACGGCAATGATGCGCGGCGTGAAGAGCAGCAGTGTTAGTGGAATAAGCAGGACATAACGAGTTAACATGGCAGTTAAAAGATACCTCAAGACGTGTCGAAATGGTTGATGAACCATCAAGGGATATCCGCAGGAACCAGGACGATGCATATTCATTTATAGCATAAAGTACTAACTGATAGTATTATCGTTCGCGACAATTGCTTGTCTTTCTGAGTCAAATTTTGCTACATGTATCTGTAGCTGGGCAGGTTCTGGCTTTTTCGCATATAAAAAGGTGCGTTTTATACTAATTCCGCCTCAAATCATCCGTAATGGCAACAGTTAACATGGAGAACCAGTATCATGGAGAACCAGAGAACCGAAGAGGAAAGCTGTGCTTTTTTTCAATAACCACAGGATTTCCACCTTAGTATTTCTCCGTTTTTCCGGTCCTCCATGTAAGTGTCTTATTATTTAGGATATAGTGAGCCGGAATTGGTAGTAGGAGTGCGAATTATAAGAAACTGTAAAGTCAATTAACCGCAGAAGGCGCAGAAGGCGCAGAGAAGGTTTTATCAACAAATCTTCAAAAAATCACAATTGATTGGTGTTTGAAGGGAATGAATTGGGCAAATACCCTATAGACACCCTCTGCGTTCTCTGCGGTTAATCTGTCTTCAAAATAGCTATTTTTCAGATCAATACGCAATAATTAACCGAATAGCATTGCCGCAGCGAGGCTAATAAAAAATTAATTTTAATCTTCAACCGGTTCGTGCCGTGGAAAATTACACAGTGGTCGATTCGCTTGCGGTTGATTAAGGACATGGTGAATGGTCAGTTTTTTGAAAGCCATTTCGACGGCGGCCATCGCATTGTCGAGTCCACGATGTAGGGGGCAAAGTTGTGATCCGTGACCTTCTAAACCTAATGGACACTCAGTAATGCGCACAATAGGATCAACAGCCTGTATAACATCGTA
>JAHEDF010000180.1 GCA_024641365.1 Planctomycetota bacterium
GTGGGTGGAAATTGTGAATGCCTGGAGTTGACCTCTTCATGTCAATTCTATACCTATTTATATGGCCACGATCCCACCCAAACAGCACGCTGAACCGTCATTTGTTTCAACGCAAGTCAGTGAAATACGCAGATATTACCTCGATTTGAGTCCATCAGCGCATGTCGATCTTGCTGTTGTTTGTGGTGGATACGAACGCATGCGTCCAGACTACTTGGTCGACCGAGCAACTTTTCCCTATCAATGCGTTGAACTGGTCGTCGAGGGCGCTGGCACCATTATTTTAAATGGGAAGCGCCAACGGCTTTCGCCTGGAATGATTTTTTCTTACGGCCCTGGCGTTGCTCACACCATTCGTACTGATCCGCGTCATCCGATGCGAAAATATTATCTCGATTTTACGGGAACAGAGGCTGCCGCTCTATTGGCAGCAACGCCGTTAGGGACAGGCATGGCCGTTCACATCGCGGAGCCAATGGAGCTAGTCGATATATACGAAGCAATTGATCGTGAAGCACGTGGCGATGATGAAGTGGTAGCGCGACAATTATGCGCTACCTACCTGCGGTTATTGTTACTAAAAATCCGTAGTCGTGCTATTGAACAACGGCATAGCGTTCCGCGTGCCTATCAAACCTATTTAGAAATTCACCGTTACATTGAAGAGAATTACCATCGTTTACATACGATTGAAGAAGTAGCTGCACACATGCATGTGACGCCAATGTATATTGCACGCCTATTCACCCGCTTTGGTCACACTGGTGCCTATCGTTTTTTATTGCGTTTACGCATGAATCGTGCCGCAGAATTAATCATTGATGACGGCATGCTCGTAAAAGAAGTCGCCGATTATTTGGGGTTTCCGGATGCGTTTACTTTTTCGCGGGCTTTTAAACGGATACATGGTGTTCCGCCATCGGCGGTGCGATCACGTTAAAACGTAAGCGTCCAAGCATGTACACTTGCCAGGACACTTACTTAGCACATGTACTGTCTGTATTTTTATGTGGGTGCACTAGGAGTCGTGCAGAATTGATGCCAACTTATAAACACGTCTTTTTACAAAGTACTGGATTAGAAGAGGTTGATAAATGTGCAGATACAATTTTAAAGGCTTGCAGATTTACCGTTATTATGGTCGATGAGAAGGTTACGTCCTTAACCCACGCCAGCAGCACGGACTTGTCTCCCAGAACCGACAAAAAAACTGGCGCTGCAAAATTGCAGATGTTTCCCACTTACTTTTGAAAACACTATTTCCAGTTGGCGGCGAGTCCGTTAGCTGTTCCTTGAGACGCCATGAGACAATTACACCTGTCCCATGAGTCGATTACTGTGAGAGAATTTTCCCAATAATATGCGGCATATATTCCAAACATTTAATTTCTGTCAAATTGAACAACTGGGAGAAAAGAATTTTACACAAGCTAATGGGATCAGTTCAGGATAACGCTTCGTCATTTCACTGGTGTTGCTGCTCCGAGATGGTCGGATATGCCTAATAATACAGGTGACAATCATAGAGCCCATGACGTCAATTAATGAGGAAGAATTAGTTTAATGATACGTTGTTTCACATTATTAATAATACTTGGCTGCGCCTTTCTCGCTACACGTAGTACATCCCATGCGGATGAGAGCAAAGCGCCACAGACGCTGGCGTTTCCAGGTGCTGAAGGCTTTGGCGCCTATGCCAAAGGCGGACGGGGCGGCCAAATTCTTTTCGTCACCAATCTTGAGGACTACATTCCAAGAAAGGACAAGGTGATTCCAGGGAGCTTGCGCTTTGCTTGCGATACAAAAGGACCACGCACCGTGATCATTCAGATGTCTGGAACCATTGCCTTGAAAGCTCCGCTCATTATCGACGAACCCTACTTAACGCTGGCTGGACAGACTGCTCCTGGTGGTGGGATCTGCCTTAAAAACTACCAGACTGTTATTCGAACGCACGATGTCATCGCACGTCACATCCGCTTCAGGCCTGGGGATGACATGAAGATTGAGCTGGATGCCTTGTGGATTGCTGGTGCGCACAATGTCATCATCGACCACTGCTCTGCCTCATGGGCTATCGATGAAACCCTCTCCGTAACTAAAGAATCTAAGGACGTGACGATTCAGTGGTGCTTGATTGCCGAGAGCTTGCACAACTCGCATCACCAAAAAGGTAATCATGGCTATGGCTCCATCATTGGTGGTGATGGTGTATCGTTTCATCACAACATCTACGCACATCACCGCAGCCGCAACCCGCGCGTGGGTGGAAGCGAGGAAAGCCCAGGCGGAATTGTCGACGTCCGTAACAATGTGATCTACAATTGGGGTGATCGAGCTGGCTATAACGGGTCCGAACATGTCCGGATCAATTACGTCGGCAATTATCTCAAGCCCGGTCCATCAACGACGGACAAGAAGTTTGCCTTCAGTATCGGTGGTGATGCCACACGCATGTATGCCTCCGACAACCATATTGTTGGCGTTGATATACAGGCCGGTGACGAATGGAATTTGATACGAAGCAAAGCCAGCACTAGCGCTCTTAATAAGGTAAAAGTTCCTTTTGATGCTAAGCCTGTTTTAACTCAGCAACCGGAGAAGGCCTATGTGGTGGTGATGGACAACTGTGGTGCCACGCTTCCCAGACGGGATGCAGTGGACCTGCGCGTTATCACGTCAATCACAGATGGTACGGGCCGTCACATTGATTCACAGCGGGATGTCGGTGGCTGGCCTGAATTGAAAACGGAAAAGAGTCCTGCTGACCAGGATCATGATGGCATGCCTGATGCATGGGAAATAAAACACCGACTCAACCCGAAACGTTCGGACAACAACGACGATCCCGATGACGATGGCTACACCAACATTGAGGAGTTCCTCAATGGCACTAATCCCAAAAAAAAGGAAACAGCCTTGGCGCCAAATCAATGAAATGGAATTCCGGTTTTCAGGTCTTCACCGTAAGTGGATATGGATTTAGGTTTAACGCTTACTTACCACCGACCAAAGCACTGAAAAAAAACCACCACAGCATGATAAGGCCGACGACCAGTGGTAAAAAAACCTTGTTCAAATCGTGGTTATCACGATTTACTCCAAACTATAGAAGGCATCTTTTTTTATAACATGAACAACAGTACGAATGGTTAAATTTTCGAGCAATATTAATGGAAAATAACCATAAAAAAACACTTTGTGACCATCGTATTTGTCGAGGTCAAGAGTTATTAGTGGACTTTTGTCAAGATTAACTAAAATCGTTTCTTCTATTCCAATATAGAATACTCTAAAGGCAACATAGCTTGTTAGGTATAAGACAGGCAAGACTATCAGGGTTCTTATTCTCCATGAACTCATATTTAATTTTACTCCGCTAACATAAAAAGTATACGTCCAGCAACATGTACCTTTTCATTATTGTGCATATAGCTGGATAACGGCTTTGAATATTTTACCTAAATCAAAAACCGTTTGCAGTTTCATTCACGATGAGATCGAGATCTAGGTCTCCAAGGTCTATAATTCGGGGATTCGAATCAAAGTTTTGGGAAGATTCCCAGATAGCGATGTTCTTCCCGCCTGGCATTGCAATTGCATCTTGGATTTTACTCAAGGTCTCTTTTTCTCGGTATGCTAACATTTTTACCGCATTATTGTCAGCTGCTTTTAGCATTGAGCAATCAACAACGCCGACACCGTTGTTATATCCGGGGAGCAATAAATATTTTCCCGCAAATGACACGTCAGGTACGTTACACTTGTTGCCAGTCTCTTCACCAGTTTGTCGATCCCAGCTCCATAATCTAATTTCTCTCACCTTTTTGTAGCCTTTTTCTCTATCATAAATATGCATGGTTTGATTCTCGCCGCCTCTATGAGCACTTAAACATAAGAGTGCGAGGCATTTTGTGTTTAAGGCGCCTTTTATAACCCGTTCATTGAGCCCAACATCAAGTTCACAGAACCAGACCCATTGGGGATTTGAAGGTTTGTGAATGTCATAAAACACGAGCCATTTTGGTGAAATCTTATCATCCACAGCAATCATGCTGTCGCCGTCTATAAGCAGATCATCAAACGCTTTTTTCTTGACCTTTTCTGGAATCTGAATTGGTACAATAGGATCTTTCATGCCATTGCGAATATCAACCATGCCGATGTGATGTGCACCAAAGTCACCTGTTAAGTATAAAATATCACCGCTCATTGCTAAGGTCTTGACTGTATTACCTTCCGGTAGCTGATAGCGGCCAACCAATTCCAAACCACCATTGGCAACAATATGATTAACGTCAACGGTGGCGTTACTTACAGCCCAGGCTATATAATTGTTGTTGGTAACAAAGGAGTCACTGCCAACCTGAGCACATTTCTTTGCCCATCCCTTGGGGTTTTTCTCGTTATTGAAATGTTTCCACAGTGCATTGCGGTGCGCGAAGTAACTAAGTATTCTTCTTTTTTCGATCTTTTCTTCAGCATTAATTCTGACTTCTTTATTTCCCAATCCTTCAGTAGGTTGTTGTGGCTTCTCATCATTTACAGCGGGGTTGTCCTGGTCCGCCTGCAATACGGTGACCTGTCGTGTATTAATATTTACACTATATGAGCGTTTTTTTTCGTCTTTTACCAGCAACACACCTGTTGCCGCGTTGAGTTTCATCTCTGTAATAAAAACATCTTGCTCACTTTTTCCATCTGGATCATTAATAGTTGTATAAACTTTTATGCCCCACTTTGTTGCTCCGGTCTTTCTATCTTGAGCTTCAATATAGCCACCGTTCTGATACGCACCATTTTGGGAAGCCATGTGAATAACCACATATTCTTCGTCACCGTGTACTACGGGCGACACCTCTTCTGGAGGGCTTCTCTTTGCGTAATCGCCGTTGTTGTCTTGCTGTAATAGATGCACCACGAGATTATCTGCTACTAATTTGCTACTGGCGGCAGTTGCATATGAAATTGAAGCAAGACTAGCCACTAGCATCAGAATTATAGGACTCTTGATTAATCTCAATGCTTGGCAGTCACGTCCCATTGCATTTACGTATGAAGGGGTAATTAAATTAGGTGGCATACTAAATTCTTTGAATCATGTTGTGTTGTTGGTTTGCTTGTCCGTATAATCGTTTTTAGTCGTCTTCTTTAATTTATTGAATGAGAGTTCGGAATTTATGTTTATTATTACTTATCGACATACACTCTTAAAATGAAACCGATCATTCGTAATTGTTTATCCATATGTAAATAAATCACTATTATACAAGTGGCTAAATTGCCAATTGTGCGTTTTAGAGTGGTTATCCGTCGGCGATCTCTCCATATCTGTTAATATCTCATAATCCTTTGGTTGGATCTGTAACGCGACCAAGGAATAGCAATGAATTATAATGATTATTCCAAATGCCCCATAAAAACGGACGGTCACAACGAGCCTCTGCGGTGACGTTTGGCTTCTCTTCTTTTGATAAGGAAACGCTAGTGGCAGCTGCAGCTTCAATGCCCTTTTCGTTAATTGACAGAAAGACTTTATGGGACATCTGACCAATCATTAATTTTGGATCTTCACCTGCTTGTGGCTTGGCAAGTAATGAGAAATCTAAACTTGGTGTAAATGCGGCAGACAAACCTAGCCTTTTTAACGGAGGAATTAAATCGAGACTAGATTCTTGTTGCAGTTGCAATCGCGGTAAAATCCATTTCACCTGCTGTCTTTTGCAACTATCAACCCATTCCTGTAACGAACCAACGCTGATTTTATCTTCTAACGCTTTAAGGCCATCTAATGAATTCGGCACAATTACAAAAAATGATAAACTATTCCTTTTACGACTGCAGCCGCGCATGGCAATGATACCGTCTGGGATGGTGGCAAATTGCCCCCTGGATTCATCGTGCATGAATTGAGCTTTAATGACCGATTCTTCGCCATGAAAATCTAATTCTTTCGTTTGCTCTTCTTGAAAAGGATGGTCCCATTGGGCCTCCAACCACGCTGCATTAACCACAACGAGTCGTGTTAGTGGATTTAGTTCGGGCAGTAAACCGTCAATACGCTTGTTGGTTTTCTCTTTAACCCATGCATTAATGCGTTCATGTGCTTTATTATTTCGAGCAAAATCTTCCTGATACAAATGCCCAGAATAAACGACATCTAAAGTAAATTTAAAATCCGGCTCAATTGTCCATCCATTTTGTAGCCACAGGCTATTTGCAATTAATAATTCAAATATTGGTTTATCTTCATTGGGCTGCAAAGCGGACTCCATTCGTAACCGCCCGGTGTGAATTTGGTCCTTGTCTAATTTATCATAACCCAAAACGGTACTCAGTTCCTTATGTGTTGCTCCAGTGGTGCCGGCCATCGTCATGGTGAGGGCACCTGCAATTGCATGAGGCGAAATAGCCAAGTTGCCTTTTTTTTCTCGTATTTGTCCCCATAATTTTGCGGCAAATTGGTTTTGCGCTTTTGTTACTGCAAGTTGTGCAATTACTTCAGGTGGTATTTTTCTGGCATTAACAGCAGCTGAATCAGGGACAAGACTACTTTCACAGGCAACAATATGTCGAGTTGGAAGAGCGAAAATCGTTAACAGTAATGAAAGGGCGACTGACTGACTAAGGAATGATGGTATGCGCATGAACATGCTCCTAAAAAGGCTGGTTAGACAAAAGCACAATGGATTGTGCCTCATCTACGAAGCGGCCTTAAAAATCTTAGCGATTATTTTTCATCTTTTCATTTGGCATCATTTCCATGCTCCATGTTAGCAATCAGAATGATGTCGTCTGTTTTGTAATACAGTGATAACCTGATGATTCAGTAGGTATGCTTTTCTGAAAATAGAGTGCACAGTGCACTTTATTTACGAAATAAAGCGTTTAATCGCTCCGGTTTGATCAAGTTTAAGGCGTGACATTTCTAAATCGAGGTCGCCATAATGTTCGATAGGGTTGCCATTGGCGTTAAGTAGGGTGGTATACCAACAGCCCAGTGGTTTGTGACCTGCGGTTGCGAGATACGGTAAGCGAATATAGCGGCTGGTGAAATTCGCTTGATTCAAGCCGCATTTATCGCCAGCAATCATAATCCATGGTGATTCAGTGCCGTGGGCATGATGTGATTCGCCACCTTCGGGAAAATACATAATCATAGTGGAATCAAACATGGTGCCGTTGCCTTCCGGTACTTTTTTCAGTGCGGCAACGATGGTAGCAATTTGATCCATGTGACCTTTGCGAATGGTTTCGCGAATATCATCAGCTGGCCTTCCGCTGTAGCCGCCATTATGGCCGAGTTCATGAATGGAAATTTGATCACCTTCATTACCAGGGAGGCCAACAATGGGTGTTGATAATTCATCAATGGTGTAGGTGACGACATTGGTGAGTCCAGTTGCCAGGGCAGCAATTAAAATGTCGGTCATCGCTTTTTGTTTTTCAGGAGTTGAG
>JAHEDF010000181.1 GCA_024641365.1 Planctomycetota bacterium
TGCAGCGTTTTTTACAAAAGCACGATGCGCTAATTCACGAATAATGACATCAGCCAAGCCCGCCATATGCAACGACACGTCTAAACCAGTCATTTCGTTGATATGTTCGTTAAATGTTTCCGCTAGCTTATCTAATTCTCGGGTACGGATACCTTTAATATGTGCTATTCCCTCATTACGAGGAAGATGTCGGGAAGAGGACAACTCCTCAGCTAATGCAGGAAACTGAGGAATCGTCGGAAGCACACTACTATCATACGTCATAAGCATCAAAAGATAACACCAGGGAAAAAAGAGCCAATGGACAGAGACCAGCGCCAGCTATTTCATGTAAATAGCTTCATACAGATCATTTAGTGACAACCACGATAACACAAAATCTTTGTCAGGTCTTAACATTTGATTGAATATATGAAACATGACCTTGCTCAAATACCCCTGTCAGATTGTTAATACAATTAAACAAAGTCAGTAGAGAGACAGTATGAAATGTTAACTGGCTCGATTACGTACCTAACCGTACAACAAAGAACCAATTGACAGGTCATACTAATGACTGTCTATTCCCGCCTTCAGCAAAACGCTGAGATCAAGAACGCTGATTACATAAACATCAGAGTCATTTCAAAAGGACTGCCATGAAATCCAAAAAATCTAAGACCGCTAAAAAGCCATCAAATCTCTCAAAAGCAGAGTGTCAGGCGATCGTGAAATCAGCGCAGGCAAAATCAACTCTGATGACCGAACTAAAGAAGAGAAAAATATCCTACGCAAAATGGCGTCGTTTATGCTCCGAATATAAGATTGACGGATCGTCACGCCGTGGCCGTCGTGCTACCACGTACACCGATGACGTGCTGAAAAAGATTCGCTCATTAGTTAACTCTGGCTCATTCTTAACTGATGCCTGTAAAAAAGTTGGTGTTGATCACAGTAATTTCTTACGTTGGTGCCGTCGCCGTGGTATCTCAGCTATGACTGATGCACAACGTAATCGCAATCGCAAACGTCAATACGATCAAATGGGTCCAGCAACAGCCAAGCGCATGAAAAAGATGTGGGCTGATGGTAAAATGAAAAATGTTGGCATCAGCGCTAAACGCCGTGCCGTCTCAAAAAAGAAAGCTGCTACACCCGCAGCTAAAAAGGCTAAAAAAGCAAAAAAAGGCAGTAAGAAATAAACCACACTAGTTGGATTCTAGCGATTTCTCATTAGAACCCTGGTTATATGTTACAATTTCTGGCTCAATTGATCATCTTTTCTGTCTTAGACAGGGGAATGTTCAATTGAGCCTTTTTTTTGAGGAAATTTACCGGGATTTGTAAAGACATGCTACAAATTTTCGTGGGCAACCTCCTGAAATCCCATATTTGCAAATTGCATACTGCAATCGACGCTGCTCAACCATGTCCGCCCCCCCCCTAACGATTTCTGCCGTTCCCGAGCGCTGCATAACAACATGGCGTGTTCCAGGTTCAAAAAGTATTACCAATCGAGCCTTAGTTTTAGCCGCATTAGCTGAAGGCACTTCTGTTTTAGAAAACGTTTTAACCAGTGATGATACGCGTCACATGCGCACGGCATTAGCTGACATGGGAATTACCATGCGGGATGGTGCTGCTGATCAACTTATTATAGAAGGTGGTCGTTCAAAATTACAGGCTGTTGAACATGAGATTTTTATTGGCAACAGTGGCACCACGGTACGCTTTTTGAGCGCCTTGGCTGTCCTTGTTCCTGGGATCACTACATTTATTGGTGATGAGCATATGGCGAAGCGGCCAATTGCTGATTTAGTTGACGGATTAAAGCAAGTTGGCGTCGACATTTCATGCCTTAATGGCTGTCCACCTATTACTATTCGCGGTGGGCGCGTTGCTGGTGGCTCACTGCGCATGCGTGGAAATAAATCTAGTCAATATTTTTCTGCTGTGCTTATGGCATTAAGTCTTGCTGATGCACCGATAGCAATTCATATTGATGGCACTTTAGTAAGTCGACCCTATGTTGATATGACGCGGCGCATGATTGCCGACTTTGGTGGAAGAATAGATGAAATTGACGATGGATTTTTAATTCGTCAGGTGCCTAATTTTCGCGCCCGTTCTTACACCATAGAACCGGACGCATCCTCGGCGAGCTATCCCTTTGCTTGTGCCGCTATTGGCGGTCACAAAATAACCGTTCCCAACATGACCCAAAATTCTCTGCAAGGTGATTATAAATTTGTAGATATTTTAGAGCGCATGGGTGCACGCGTCGAACGTCGACCTGATGCGACCGTTGTTGAAGGCACGCAACCTTTAAAAGGCATCGACGTTGATATGCATCATATTAGTGACACGGTCATGACCTTAGCAGCCATCGCGCCATTATGTAGCGGACCAACAACTATTCGTAATGTCGCTAATATTCGAATAAAAGAAACCGATCGCCTGATTGCCACCGTCAATGAATTACGTCGTATTGGCCAAGAAGTGGAACATGGTGATGATTGGTTAAAAATTACACCGCAACCATTAAAGCCTGCGACTATTTCCTGTTATAGTGATCATCGCATGGCTATGAGTTTTGCCATATTAGCCATCAATGCTCAGGATCGTTTTTGGGAATCATCAATTCCCCCGTCAGCACGGAAATTAATTATTGAGGATCCCGCCTGTACAGCAAAAACTTATCCGCAATTCTGGGATGATTTAAAACAATTATCACCAGCTATACAATAATTATTTTACCCATTCATCTCCACCAATGTCTCCGCAAAGAATAAACTAATAACGTATGCTGCGCATCATCGCTGGAACTTTTAAAGGCCGAAAATTGTTAGCTCCCCCAGGGTTAGCGACTCGACCGCTTCCTGATCGCATTAAACAATCGTTATTTGATTGGTTAGGACAATCATGTGATGGAATGCGCGTCGCTGATATTTGCGCCGGTTCTGGATCATTTGGATGCGAAGCGGCAAGTCGCGGTGCTGCTGAGGTGCATTTAATTGAAAGCGGGCGTCACGCCATTTCAAATTTACAAGCTAATTTAAGGTCACTTGGTCAACCACCATCCTTGCGTTTACATACAAAAGATTTTCAACAGGTATTACCCGCACTTGCAAATCTAGATTTAATTTTTGCTGACCCGCCATTTCCTTGGTTTACAGATCAACCCGAAACGCTCACTGAATTATTATCATTATCAGCGCATGCTATCGCACCACTCGGTCGCATAGTAATACGCGGGGAACGGGGTTATGATTTGCCAAGTTTACCTAGCGACTTACGTCAAATTGATCGCCGTTTTTATGGACGTAGTTGGGTTGCGCTGATTCAGAAGCTCAGAAAAACTAAATGACAATTCATTATAAGATATTTATTAACAATTACTTACGTAAATATTAAGCCGAATTGTTGCTAAGCACTTGCGGCCTATCTATCAGTAGGTAGATAAACCGCCCATGACACCACCTGTCCAAACAAATACCCGCGAAGCGCTGCTAGAAGCCGCGCTCGACCAACTCCAGCGCGTTGGCTTTAGCTCGTTTAGTTTCCGCACACTGGGAGAAATAGTCGGCATTTCTTCGGCAAGTATCCATTATCATTTTTCAACTAAAGCCGATCTTGGTATAGCGCTCGTTGATTGGGTCCGCGCAAAACATGAACCCGATATGGTCACGCTATGTGATCAATATCCGAATATTCGCGATCGTTTTCTGGCGCTTGCTGAAAAAATGGCACAAGAAACATGCATAAATGGAAAATCATGTCCGATTAATATTTTATTATCTGAATTTGCGACACTTCCAGACCCATTAAAGATCAAAGTAAAAACTTGGGTTGATGATATTATTAATTATTTAGCCAATTGGCTAACCATTGGTCGAGAAAATGGACACTTATATTTTCCAGGAAACGCCACCACGCAAGCACGCTTAGTGTGGTCGGTGTTAGAACATGGCACGCAAATGGAACGAACTAATGATGAGCAACCATTTCTGCCGTTGATGCGTCATCTCATTGATACAATGACGCCTCAAAAATAATAAATACTTTTCTTTAGAAAGCTTCATTATGCGAATCACTTTTACTTTATTAACACTTTTATTGTTATCAGGCTGCGTCGGCGATAAACCCAAGCAAGAACAACACAGCATGCCACCACCGCAAGTTGGTGTAGCAAGTCCGATAGCAGCTACTTTACCAATATATAAACAATTAACCGGTTCCATTGAAGCCCTTGAAACCGTGCAATTAAATCCGCAAGTCAGCGGACTTGTTACAGCGGTACACGTTAAAGATGGAGCCTTAGTAAAGGCTGGCGATCTCATTCTTGAAATTGATCAAGCTCCTTATTTAGCCACCATTGAACGCATTAAGGCAGAAATCGCGCGCGCCGAAGCAAAAGTACATGTGTCGACTTTACAAGTCAAACGTGGCGAGCAATTAGTCGCAGAAAATGTTATAGCTCAACAGCAATATGATAACTATGTTGGCGATTTAAAAACGGCGCAAGCTGATTTAGCAGCTGCACAAGCTGCACTGACAACTGCAAATTTAGATTTAGGCTATACGAAAGTCACTGCGCCAATTGCTGGCAGAATTGGAAAAATATTAACCACTGTTGGTAATTTAGTTCAGGGCGGCGGTCCCGTTCCACCGACTTATATAACCACCATTGTTAGTTTAGATCCGACCTATGTGACTTTTGATCTTGATGAAGCAACGTGGAATAAAATTGGTGGCACCTTATTAGACGCTACGAAAGGCGGCGACCCCTTCCCAGTTAATGTCGGCTTGCTTGGCGAAGATGGCTACCCACATCAAGGCACGGTGCGTACCGTTGATAATCATATCGACCAAGGCAGTGGTTCGATGCGTATTCGTGCGGTATTAGCAAACCCTAAACTGACGTTGACTCCAGGAGCTTTTGCGCGTGTGCAGTTACAACTTGGGGCGCCTAAGTCGGTTTTATTAGTCCATGAAAAAGCAATCTTGAGCCAATTTAATAATCGTATCGTCTATGTACTTAATGAGAAAAATGAAACCGCGCAAAAGATTATTACCGTAAGTGAGCAAATAGATAATAAACGTGTTGTGACCGATGGTTTATCTGCCAGTGATCGTCTTGTGGTAATCGGTCAGTCCAAAATATTTATGCCCGGGATGGTGGTCGCACCACATCCTGCCTCGATGGAAACCGGCACGATAATTGAAAATGCGCAGACGACCGAAGCCGCTCCTTCCGTCAAAAATGAAGGTAAATAGCAGTGAATTTGCCCCATTATTTTATTGATCGCCCCATATTCGCGACGGTTTTGTCACTGGTTCTTATATTAATTGGTGGACTCGCTGTTTGGCGTCTTCCAATCAGTGAATATCCTGAAGTTGTCCCACCCACCATCTCCGTCATTGCTAACTATCCTGGCGCAAGCCCGCAAACAATTGCGTCTACGGTGGCGACTCCGATTGAACAAGAAATGGTCGGCATCAATGGAATGCTCTACATGGAGTCCAACAGTAATATTGATGGTCGCATGCAATTGACGCTGACCTTCAATTTAGGCACTGATTTGGATAATGCGCTAGTTGAAGTACAAAATCGTATTCAGCGCGCAACGCCACGTTTACCAGAAGAAGTGCGCCGGCTGGGTGTTACCTCACTAAAGACTAGCAGTAATTTCTTAATGGTTGTTCACATGACATCGCCTGACGGTTCTCAGGACATGCTGTCACTAGCGAATTATGCGCGTTTGTATGTGCGTGATCGCATCGCCAATGTGAAGGGTGTTGGTGAAGCACGTATTTTTGGTGCGGGTGAATACTCAATGCGCATCTGGTTATCACCAGAAAAAATGGCCGCGCGATCATTGACGCCAAGTGATGTGGTCCGCGCTATTCGTGAACAAAATGTGCAAATTGCAGCAGGCACGTTAGCGCAACAACCTGCGCCGCTGTCTGCCGAATATGAAGTAACCGTTACAACGCAAGGACGACTCGAAAAGACAGAGCAATTTGAAGAAATTATTATTGCCCGTGGCCAGGAAGGACAATTAGTTCGATTGCGCGATGTTGCTCGCGTCGAATTAGGCGCCTCGGCCTATACTTTACGTAGTTTATTAAATAACAAAGACGCAACCGCTATACCTATCTTCCAAGCACCTGATTCAAACGCGCTCGAAACAGCTCATGCAGTGCGCACCGCAATGGGCGATATCTCGAAAACTTTTCCTCCCGGCATTGGTTACGAAATTATTTATGATACCACCATGTTTGTACGGGCCTCAATTAAATCGGTTATTACCACCTTATTCGAGGCTCTCATATTAGTAGTTATAGTCGTACTCCTTTTCCTACAAACGTGGCGCGCATCAATTATTCCTTTAGCCGCTGTTCCGGTTTCAATTATTGGCACCTTTGCCTTCATGCATATGTTTGGCTTTTCTATCAATGCTTTGTCATTATTTGGTTTGGTTTTAGCCATTGGTATTGTTGTTGATGACGCGATTGTCGTCGTTGAAAATGTTGAGCGAAACATAGCCAATGGCTTGTCTCCTCGTGCAGCCACAAAACAAGCCATGCGAGAAGTAAGTGGTCCTATTCTTGCTACAGCGTTAGTGCTCAGCGCTGTTTTTATTCCAACTGCATTTATTTCTGGTTTAACGGGTAAGTTTTATCAACAATTCGCTTTAACCATTGCTATATCAACGGTTATTTCTGCATTTAATTCATTAACCTTAAGTCCGGCACTCGCGGCCATTCTTTTAAAACCGCATCAAAAAGACAAACAGCCCGGTGGGTTGTTATTAGGCTGGTTTTTCTCGCGCTTTAATCGCGTATTTGCTTGGTCGGCGAATATCTATGTCGGATTTACCAAACGAATTGTACGCTTCAGCATTATTGCCTTAATTGTCTATGGCGGTTTACTAACCGTGACCTTTAGTGCATTTAATATTATTCCAACTGCATTTGTTCCGGACCAAGATAAAGGTTATTTGTTTTGTATTGCTAAATTACCAGAAGGTTCCTCATTAGACCGCACCCAAGCAGTCATTAAAGAAATGGGAGAGATAGCACTTAAGCATCCCGCCATAGATGGCACCGTTGGATTTCCAGGATTATCGCCAGGAAACTTTGCTAATGTCAGCAATTACGGAATCATGTTTGTTCGTTTAAAACCCTATAGTCAACGCACGGAACCACACATGACCGGTCAAGCCGTCGCAGGCGCGCTGTTCATGGAATTTCAAAAAATTCATGATGCTTTTGCCTTTGCCTTACAACCACCTCCCATTTTCGGTTTAGGAAATAGCAAAGGTTTCAAGCTGTATATTCAAGATCGCGGTAACGTTGGCTTAGAAGACCTGTATAAAGCAACTCGAGGTGCCATCGGCGCATCTTTACAAACTGGCGCGTTTGATCCGACTAGCACCAATACCTATTACACCATG
>JAHEDF010000182.1 GCA_024641365.1 Planctomycetota bacterium
CTAGGCATAATCCGCAGAATGTACTGCATGGGGGGAAACGGACGGGGGCGGGCAGGCTAGTCGCCTCAATGTTGGGGGCAAGAAGACCGCATGTAGTGTGTGAGAGACTGAGCGATTTTTGAGCTATCGCTAAGCTGGCGCAGAAAAAAATAGCCTGTGCAGCTCCCACACGAACTGCACAGGCCTGCCATTTTATATAGCTTCTGGGCCGCGTTCGCCGGTGCGAATGCGAATGCAATCATTGAGAGGCAGAATGAATATCTTGCCGTCACCAACTTTGCCTTCTTCGCCAGTGCGGCCGGCTTTAATAATGGCATTGATGGTTGGTTCGACAAACTCGTCATTTACAGCAACGTTTAGTTTGACCTTACGCAGTAAGTTCACGGTATATTCGTGACCGCGATAAATTTCAGTATGGCCTTTTTGACGACCAAACCCTTGCACGTCACTAATGGTCAAACGAACGACTTCGACTTCATTGAGCGCTTCTTTGACGGCCTCCAATTTTGATGGTTGGATAATGGCCTCGATCATTTTCATGGGATGTCCTTAGTATGAAGATGGTAAGTTGGTGAGAAACCTAGGCAGACTCTTGCCGCAAACCAGATGTGACCTGCGGCAAGGTTATCCGCAATTTAGGTCGTGTGATTGTAAGCCTCTTCGCCGTGTTGCGTGAGGTCGAGACCTTGTTCTTCGTCATCTTCGCTGACGCGCAGACCCATAACGGGTTTGAGAATTGCGAGGATAACCGCAGTACCAACGCCACACCACACGATGGTGAAGAGCACACTTTCAATTTGAATCCATAACTGCATGCCAATGGAATTTGCTTCCCCACCTGTCCCAACGGAACCAAATCCGCCAAGTGCTGGAGCAGCGAAAGCGCCGGTCAGTACTGCACCAACGATACCGCCAATGCCGTGCACGCCGAAGGCGTCTAAGGAGTCGTCGTATCCGAGCATGCGCTTGACCACAGCTACTGAGATAAAGCAGATAACGCCTGATGCTAAACCAATGACTAAGGCACCGACTGGACCAACAAAGCCGGACGCTGGGGTAATTGCAACTAAACCTGCGATTGCACCAGAAGCGATGCCGAGTGCACTTGGTTTACCGTGACGAATCCATTCACACATCATCCATGCGAAACCAGCTGTGCCGGTAGCGACTTGGGTAACCAACATTGCCATACCAGCGCCTTGGCCTGCGGAGACAGCTGAACCAGCGTTGAACCCGAACCAGCCAACCCACAGCAAGGAAGCGCCGACTACGGTATAGACCAAGTTGTGCGGTGGCATTGGACGTTGTGGGTAACCTTTACGTTTGCCGAGCATAATACAGGCAACTAAACCAGCGACACCAGCGTTGATGTGAACAACGGTACCACCAGCAAAGTCTAAGACGCCCCAATCCCACATTAATGCGCCGTCACCACTCCATACCATGTGACAAATTGGGAAGTAGACGATCGTTACCCACGCGGCTGAAAATACCATCATGGTTGAGAATTTCATACGTTCAGCGAAAGCACCAACGATCAGCGCTGGGGTAATAATGGCGAAGGTTAATTGAAAGACAAAAAAGACTGACTCAGGAATAGTAGCAGTCATTGATTCTAAATTTATGCCGCTGGCAAAGGCGCGATCAAAGCCACCAAAAAAGGATGCTAAATTAGTGACACCCTTTTCCATGCCTGCGGTGCTAAACGCCATACTGTAACCATAAATGGTCCAGATAATGGTGACCATGCAGCAGATGGCAAAGCATTGCATCACCACTGACAGGGCATTTTTCGAACGGACCATGCCGCCGTAAAAGAGGAATAATCCTGGGATGGTCATCAGTAAGACCAAGCACACTGCCATAAGCATCCACGCGGTATCGCCAGTATCGACAGCAGGTGGTGCTTCTTCGGTAGCAACTGGAGCCGCGTCGCCAGCAGGAGCTGGGTCAGTTGCTGGCGGGGTTGCGTCAGCAGCAGGTGCCGCATCTGCTGGCGCAGTAACGGCAGGTGTTGTAGTAGGCGCTTCGTCAGCGGCCCACATGGTACTGGCGCAGCATAAGCTGAGCGCAGCAAGGATGGCGAGAATATGGCGCATCATAGAGATGATCCTTGAGAAATGGTGAACACGGAAAATTCGGGAACTGAGGATCCTCTAGGGCAATAATCGCTCCCATGCTGTGCCAATGACGTGATGATATTTTTTAACTTATTTGACAGCAAAGACTTACTTGGCGTAAAACCTAGGTTTGTATCATCTGTAAACAGTCCGTATAGACTGTAATAATAGTAATCGTTTCATGTGTCTGTCGGTCAATTTTTGATCAGTCCATCGATTTATCAGCTCCCCAGAAATCGATTACTAATATATTAGTTGTCTTTTTTTGGAAGATACCCATTACCACCGGCGTGAACCACGTATGGGCTGCTGGTGACTACTAGTCCTAGTAGTCGAAAACCTGCGAGCCACTACCGCTGCTCGTGTTCAGTCGGTGGGCAAATGAAAATAATAAATGTGCGCCAATTGGTTGACCCACAAGGAGATGGGAGACGTCCTACTGACACACAAAGGTCTGCGCGTGCAGGCGGCGAATTGTCGGATCAGGCGGTTTACCTAGCGTTGCTCGGCGCTTCAACCCGACCGGATAGAAGCGTTAGATCGCGGCAATAAGCACCTTAATTAAGGTATTTTACAGCCCGGCGATCTTTTCATACGGCACTTGAGGGTAGCTATGGACAATGCACGTACGCCAGGATGGATGATCGGCTTGCTGATTATTTTCACGCTCGCCGCAGCCACCACCTTTGGCTTATTTCTATTCCGACATGCACAAAAAGCTGCCGCCGTTGAACAACACACTCAGTTGAATTATGAAGTCAAATGGCTGCGCGAACAATTAGGTCGTATTGAATCGGAAGTTGTTCCGCTTGATAATCAAATTGCTATGCGTCGTGTGCTTAATAATTCACTAAAAGCAAATGATGCGCAGGCAATTGATGACGCTGGCCGATTAGTGTCACAAAATCAAATTCACGTCAAAGCAATTGAAGAAGCTATTCGTAAACAAATTCAAACGTACCAGGACTTATTGCGCGACGCTAAAGAACGTCGCTTAGAATTAGCACAAGAAGAAACCCGTGCATTTGCGAATGAAAAAGATTTTGATGAACGACGCGCTGACCTGCGCGGAAAAATTGAAGTAATTTCTCAAGAAATTGAAAAAGTTAAAAAGTCTGGTCGTGCACAAAATGCCGAACGTGACTCACGTATTGCTCAATTAGAAGAACGCGTTGAAGAATTAACCCAACAGCGTGAAGAAAATAATAAAGAACTGCGCCCAGATGGTCAAATTATTCAAGCTTCAACCAATGATGGTTTTGTTATTTTAAATATTGGTCAAAAACATCACTTACGCAAAGGTACGCGATTTACTGTCTATAATCGTCGCGCTGGCAAAGTGGTTATCAAAGGCGTGGTTGAAGTAACCCGTGTTGAAGAACAATTAGCAACTGCTCGCGTGCTCAATGAAACCGATAAAAATGATCCGTTGCTCCCAAAAGATTACATCACCAATCCGGTTTATAATCCAGACAAAGTTATTGGTTTTGCTATTCGTGGTGATTTTCAAAAATATTCTAAAGATGAGCTCCGTCGCTTTATCGAAGAAAATGGCGGGCGTTATGACAGTGAATTATCTGTGAATACTGACTTTTTAGTCGCTGGTGACCGTGCTGAAGTAGCACTCGATCAAGCGGTTAAATTAGGCATCAGTATTCTCAGTGAAGAACAGCTACTCGAAAGCCAGTTGTTCAGTCTTCCCAGCGGCAGCAGCGATACCAAATAATCTCCAGCCTAGGCTACTCAGGAGCAGATGAGTTATGAAGATCAATCCTATTCTGATCAGTATTCTGGTGCTGCTGGTGATTTTCACCTTGGCATTCACATTTCTGACCATTCGTGCCAGTAACCAATTGACCGCTATTATGGAAGGCGGCGAAGATGTTTCTGGTCCAACACTGACCCAGCTCAAAAGCGAACACGACGATTTAAAAATTAAAATTCGTGTCGCCGAAGATACCGTCAATATACGTAAGCGTGAAGTATACCGCGCTGATTTAGATTTAGCCAGGCACCGCTATTATTTGAGTGGCAATAATGTCATCAATGGTATCGCTACTCCCGACCAACCGGAAATTGATGGCAAACCATTAGCTGAATCTACATGGGCGCTCACTCGCGGCTTGATCGCTATTTCACAAAATGACATGGAAGCAATGAAGCAGGAACACGAAAGTCCTCTGCGCCAGCGCTTCGAAAAATTAGAGGCGACCGTTGCAAGTCGCCAAGATGAATTGCAAGCAGTGCTCAAACGTATTAATGATCAAGAAGGTGCTTTCCGCGAAGATCAAGATCGTCTCAACACGCAAATTGATACGCTCAAAGCCGAAAAAGAAAAAGCTGAAAAAATGAATCGCGAAGACTACAGTCGCCGCGAAACTAAAATTGGTCAATTAGAAGACAAAATTCGTGATTTATTAGAATTAGAATTACGTTGGTTAACCGATCTCGATCCAGAAGGCCGTGTATTAGAAGTTAATCCGACCTCCCCACATTTAATTATTGATTTAGGCGCCAGTAGTCGCGTTGTTCCTGGCATGTTATTTGAGGTCTTTAATTATGATCGTGGTGCCTACGTCGAAAAAGGCATGGTCGAAGTTGTAGAAACCCAAGCACAAATCGCGACCTGCCGCGTGTTGAGTATTGTTGATAGTCGTCGTAATCCACTGTCGAAAAACGATTACATTGGCAATCCCGTATTCAGCACGCGCCGTCCAAAAGTTTTTGTCGTGTCCGGTGAATTTAAAACCCACAACAAAGAAGACTTAGAAATGTTTATTCGCAATACTGGCGGTATCGTTCGTGAAAAATTAAGTCCTGGCGTTGATATTTTAGTTGCCGGTGATCGCAGCGATAAAGATCAAGACAACGCACGTGAATACGCAGTTCACGCTATGACTGAAGCACAATTGCTGAAATACGTACGCCGCGATTTCAAAATAAAATAATACAAAACAGGTATTACCATTTGAACACCCCGCTGGATTCAGCGGGGTGTTTTTTATTTACCTGTCAGCGCTAGGTCGTCTCTGGTGATGTCTGTAAAATCGGCTACCATATAAGCGATGACGAAATTCGTGCATATTCGTCCGGTTACTCATAATGACCTAACTGGGCTACAAACATTAGCAGATCATTTAGATACGGTTAATTTACCTGATGACCCAACCGCACTCACATCAATAATAAATGATAGCGTCAAAAGTTTTGCTGAATTGCATGGCCCTTTAGCTGCAGTTCCTAATCCGAAGCAATCTGGTTTTACATTAGTGGCTGAAGAAGTCGATTCAGTTCACGGTGTTGTTCAGTCCCAACGCATTCTTGGCACGGCCTCTTTATTTGCCTATCACGGAACGCCAGAGGATCCGCATTATTATTTACGCGTCCAAGAAACGACCGTACACAGCAAACAATTAAATGCTGAGCGCCAACGTTTAGTTTTAAAATTAGGTCGCGATATTGAACCGTGGACCGAACTTGGTGGTTTAGTCGTACACCCGGAAGCACGCGGAAAAGGCATTGGCAAATTATTAGTGGCAGCGCGTTTATTATTAGTCGCCATGCACCGCAAGCATTTTTGTCAGCGATTAATTGCCGAACTTTTGCCCCCACGTCGCGATGATGGCGGTAATGCTTTTTGGGATGCTGTTGGCGGTCCATTAACTGGCCTGCCGTATTACCGTGCTGATTTATTATGTCGCTCAGATAAAGAATTTATTGAGGCCTTTTTTCCACATGAAGAAATAGTCGGCGATTTATTACCACCGGAAGCGCGTACTTTGATTGGCATTGAAGGGCCCGCCACCACACCTGTCAGGAAGTTACTCCAACGTACCGGTTTTCGTTATCTTAATACCATTGATCCTTTTGATGCCGGTCCACACGATGGCGCTGATATTGTCGATGTTATTCCCATACAGCGTAGTCGACGATTGGTTCGTCTTGATTTACCACCACTCAATGACACCACGCCTTATTTAATCGTGAATCCTGCGCACCACCAATTTACCGTCAGTGATATTGAAATTGTTGGCGACGGCGTGCGGGTCTCTCACTACCAAGCTGCACGTAGCCAACTCGAACCAGGTCAACCATGTTGGGTAATGCCGTTAAATTGGTAATCACATAACCGACATGGACAGGTTGTATGGAACATTTGTGCTTTTAAGAATACTATAGCCAGCTTGCTGCTTCACATTATTATCTCACTGAGCACCCTGCCGCTTATTCATTCAAAACACTCTTCACGTTGATTGCACCATGACTGATACCAAAGATCTCATCAAACGTTATTACGATGCATTTAATCGTGCAAATCTTATAGAATTTATGTCCTTACTTCATGAAGATATAGTTCATTATGCCAATCAATCTGAACGTGTTAATGGCAAGGAAACATTTAATACCTTTATGGAGCATATGAATCATTGCTACCGTGAGCGTATAACCGATTTAATTATTTTTGTTAGTGATGATGGCAAACGCGCAGCGGCTGAATACGCCGTCAACGGGATGTATTTAAATACTGACCAAGGATTACCACCTGCACGTGGCCAAACCTATCGCGTAGCTGGTGGCGCATTTTTTGAAGTTAAAGACGGTCTTATTTCTCGCGTAACTAATTATTATAATTTACAGGAATGGCTCAGACAGGTGACGTGAGAAGTCCGGAAGTCGAGCGCGGTTTGCTTTTTGTATCAAGTTAATAATTTTGCTCCTTTATGAATCTTTCCATTTCTAGCTTTATGTATGTCATAATTGTTTTTACACAGCGCAAAGCGCCGCCTTTCTGCAGCTCATAATTAACCGCACATCCTTCATTAATTAGTATTCATCGCGAGACTTCCGGACTTCCGGACCTCCGGACTAATTATCCAGCTGTTCACCCCCTTCCACTCGCCGTTTGTCCCCCGTCAAAGTGGGCTTAGGCTGCGCATATGTCGACTTTGCTTACGCTTCCGCTCATTCACGTTCGTGGCACGCCTGCTGAGTTAGGGCGCGGTCAGGGCGAACAATTAAAAGATCTTATTCATGCATTTGTTGAGCAACGTCTGCGCGCGGCAAAAGTGTATTTATTTGAACGTGGTATTCGTGATGAGGCGACGTTTCGTGATTTAGGTCGTCAGTGTTTAGACGCGTTAAAATCATGGGACCACGACGCGTGGATTGAGCACATGGCGTTAGCGGAAGCGGCTCAAATTAATGCGGTTGATCTCTACACCACCGGTAACATGACTGATATTCGCGATATTTTAGCATTAGGTCCCATGAATGCCGATGCTGAAGGATGCACAACTGCGTTAGTTCCA
>JAHEDF010000183.1 GCA_024641365.1 Planctomycetota bacterium
ACCAGTTAATGGATACCAAGAAGTTAGACAGGTTGCGGCATGACTGAGAAATCGCATTGACTGCACTTGCATCCATTTTTTATCATCTGCCACACCGCCGGAAAAAGTTGGGATATTACCGGTATGTGGATCTGTCCAAAATGACGAAGTAATACCAGAACCTGGCTCTAAACTTTTTTGATAACAATACCATAAAGCAGCTTGAACATAACGAATCGCGCCATCGCGTGTTGGGTATTCGCCGTCGTCATCACCTAATTTGGTTGGTTTGCTGCCGCTATCCCATTGTCGGCCACCTGCGTAGGGGAAAAAACCGTAATGAACGGCGGGATCGCCTTCTGGCCAGTCAAAAACTTTTTGCATATCTGGATCGGTGCCGGGAATTGGTCTTGGAAGACCAGGTATGCGAGCCGCTTCCCAAGAGTAAGTGATATTTTCAACACCGCGACCAGACTTTGGCCATTTATATTGTATATAATAATCGCTTCCTGATGTAGTAGTAGGCGGTAGCCACGGATCTTGCATGTGCGTAAAATGGACAGGCGGTGATGGGAAATTGGCATAATACGGCCAATTTTTCATGCCGAAAATTGGCAACGAATTTTGTTGCGGATAACCCGTAAATGCGATAATTAATTTTTGCGCTTCATTTGGCGGGGCGGTTTCAACCGCATTTTCCATAATGCCAGAAGTGGCTAGTGGCTGTGAATAATAAACATAGCCACCTTCTGCAATTATTTTTTGAATTTCATCATTGTCGCTGTCGAGTCGCCGCGCAAGATCAAGTGGCAGCGGCATTATCCCATAACGATGCGAACACACACGTGCTTCTAAATTCCAATCCTGACTTCGATAACTGCTGGTTATATTCCAGAGATCAGTGCCTTCAGTATCGTTGGTGGCATTGTCAAAATGGGCGCCATTGAATTGATCGATCATTTCCTCTGCTTTTACCGCGGCATATAATTGAAAACGCGATAACTGTTGCGCTTTCAATCCTGCGGGAAACAGCATCAGAATGCTAATCACGCCAAAGGTGAGGATGGCGAGCGAGATTGAAATTTCAAATAATGTAAAAGCGTAACGGTAAGTCATGAGCATGGTAGGTAATTTAATTTATTACGATAGTAATTCCTTCATATTGAATGAGGAAATAACAACGCAGAAAGGACTCTGCAACGTGGATGCAAGGCAATTGCCGAAACCGGACAATCAATCATGCACGTGGTGTCGAACCGTATCGTTTCATACAAATTACATAATGTGTATGAAAATAATTATAGGTGAAAGAATAGTTCGTGGATGACTATATAACAGTATAGTTCAAACTTCATCTCATGTAAACTAATAATTTATAACTTTTACTTATATTGCGATGTGTTTGCTCGTAAGTGCCTATGCTTCGAAATAATGTGATACTAGTAACTTAGAGGAGTGAGTTACACAATTAGATGTGAGGTTGTGGCAATTTATATTATTACTAACGCACTAGCGATAATGAGTAAAACCACGGATTTTACCATATGATTCTTAGAGATGAACTGCTTGAATCAAAATATAGATTGCGCATTAACGACCAATTAAATTATTTATGACATTGAGAGGCCAACAAACGCAGAGAAAAATTGACTATGTTATGACTTTTAGGATATTTTGTTATTGCTAAAATAAATTTCTATGCGTTTGTATCAAAGCGTGATTGAATATACCATATGATTATTCTGTCACTTCCCCACTTTATTCGGGACATATGTTTTACTATATTTCTGTAATTGTGAGCTGAGTTCAGCGACAACCGCCGCATAATCAGGATTTGTTGCCAGATTAGTAATTTCCTCTGGATCTTTAGTATGGTCGTAAAGTTCTTTTCCGGCTTCACCGTTATTCCATTCGGTGTAGCGCCATTTTTCATTACGCAGCGAATAGCCTTGTGCATTTGGAGCGTGATGTACCTGAGTTATAGCGGGATGATTCCAAACAGCTGTCGGATTTGTAATGAGGGGGCGCAATGAAAACCCATCTAAGTTTTGCGGAATATCAAATCCGGCATAGTCAACAATGGTTGGATAGAGATCGACCATTTCGACTGGTTTAAAACAGCTTTGACCTTTTGTTGTTCCTGGCGCAACAATAAATAAAGGGGCACGTGCTGAACGCTCAAAGGCTTTACGTTTATACCAGAGACCTTTTTCACCTAAAAAATAACCATGATCTGACCAAAATACGATAATGGTTTTCTCTAAAAGATTATTTTTTTCTAGCGCATCTAACAAGCGCCCCACTTGCGCATCAACAAAGGACACGCTTGCGTAATAGGCTAATTTGCATTTTTTCGCATCATCCGTTGAAACATCTTTAAAGTAATAAGGCCAATTTTTTGAGTCACGTTGAATGGCCATTGGCGGGACATCTTTTAAGTCTTCGCGTGCTTCATCTAAATCCTGCATGGTGATTTGATTAATGTCATACAAATCAAAATATTTTTTAGGCGCTACATACGGACAATGCGGATTAAAAAATCCAGCAGCAATAAAAAACGGTTTATCTTTATTAGCATTAATCATTTCTATTGCTTTGCTGGCAACCATGCCGTCGGTGTGTTCCTCATCTTCACTGACTGGATCCCACCAAGCCATGGAAATGCCTAAGCCACCTTTTTTCCCAGACTTACCACCTGGATAGCGAATTATGTTTTCTTCTTGCGTCCTATCGATGCCAGCAGGATTAAAGCGTTCAGTCCAGGTTGGCGGATCATCTTGTCCGTCAGTGCCAATTTGAGTCGGATTTCCATAATGATAAATTTTTCCAACGCGGCCTGAATAGTAACCCTTATTTTTAAAAAACTGACCGAGGGTAACCACATCAGGATTACGATGACGAAAATGATCTGATAAAGTGAAGACACCCGTGCTATTTGGTCGCAAGCCAGTCATAATGCTTGCCCGGCTTGGTCCACAGAGTGGTTGCTGGCAATAGGCACGATCAAATCGCGTACCCATTTTTGACAAGCGATCAAGATTAGGCGTTTTAACTTGGGTATTTCCATACGGCCCAATATCGCAATTAAGATCATCCGCCGCAATAAAAAGAACATTCATTTGTTCAGCGGATTGCATGATAATATGCACGCTCAGTAGAAGGACGCTGATAAGTAATTTATTTATCATTATGTGTTCTTTCTAGGTTTGTTATGCCCGAGTAAGGAGGGGTATTTCTCTACAGTTGTGAAGCAATCAACTCTATGCAACTCGTAATTTGCTCATGAAAGTATTTGGTCATAGGTCTCTATCTACTAGACGTCATTATGTAATGAGTTGCTTCGCTCTCATATGAGGCATGTAGATGCGATTACGCAGTAGGCCAAATAAAATTCGCTACCATAGAGGGACAATTTATTTTGATCTTTTGCCTATTCGATAGTCTGGCATTTTGATTATTGGTTTATGAAATTAAGCGAGGTGAGTAAATCAAAAAGGGACCTTCCGTATCTTATTTTGAACTCATCCCAAAAATCCCTGCGAGTTCGCCGCTGTGGATTGGGCGATCCACCATACCCTTGCAGGGCACTTAGGCGACAAAATTGAAGGAATAGCAGAGCTATTTCGAGATTTTGGCAACGCGGGTGGGGCGACTAAGACCAAGGCGAACGACGTCAGGGATTTTTGGGATGAGTTCTTAGTAAGTTTCATACGGAATTAGCGACATTTCATTGAATCATGAGTGGATACTGAGTAATACCCGTCCAGAAAAGACAGATATTTGTCTAGAGCAATCCCATCTAACTACCGTACTGCTAAACATATGAGTAACGTGTACGATGTGAAAAATACAATAATGCAGCGCCTAATGCTGACCGTAGTCGGCTTGTTTATTTTACAGTGGCCAGCTGTCTGGAGTGAAGACTCAACGCCGGAAAAAGATAAGACTCTGCTTGCGGCGATTACAGCAAGTAAACTTGATCCCACATTGAAAGGACAATTATTAATTGAGGAATTAAATTGCGTTGCCTGTCATGTGTCGTCTGGTTCTTTAGCGTCAGTATCAAAACAAGCTCCTTTATTATCAAATATTGGCTCGCGTATAAATCCAAACTATTTGCAAGCGTTTATTCAAAACCCACATGTGATAAAAAAGGGCACGCCTATGCCTGATGTTTTATCACACGTGTCAAGCGATGAAAAACAAAATATAGCGACTGCAATAACTCATTATTTATTGTCTTTAAAAAAACCGACCTTTGCGTTGACGCCACCAGATTCAGTTGCCGCTAAAGATGGCGCACGATTATTTCATGCGCGTGGTTGCGCTGCGTGCCATTCTGCTCGCGGCGACACGAGCCCGGAATTATCCACACCAAATTCGACGCCATTGGGAAAACTCGATCACAAATATAGCTTTACTAGTTTAGTGAATTTCTTGAGTAATCCACACGATGCTCGTCCGGCAGGTCGCATGCCGAATATGCAGTTATCACGCCAAGAGACAGAGCAAATTGCACATTATTTATTACAAAACACACGCGTCCCTGGAGCACTCTCTTACACACTGTACACGGGTCTTGTTTGGGAAGGTATCGGTAGTGAACAGGTTAATGCGCAGCGCGCTGGCCATGTATCTGATTTTGCGTTAGCGAGTCTTGGTCTAATTCGTCATCACACTGCCATCACCTATGATGGTTGGATAAAGATTTCCGAACCAGGAACGTATACATTTTATTTAGAAATGAATGGCGGATCGCTGTCAATTGGTGATAAGATAATTTTCCAAATAGAGCCAAGCGATCGACGAGGAGTAAAAACTTTTACAGAGACAACGGAATTAACGGCAGGACAACACCATTTACAATTGACTTATTACCACACAGGTCGCAAACCGACTTTTGTATGCGATATGTCTGGTCCTAAAATGGAGCGTCAAGCCATTCCCTCGTCCATGTTGTCGGTGTCTGAGCAATTTATTCCACCATTTAAACCATGGCAATTAGATGGTGAATTAGTCAATCAGGGCAAGCGCTATTTTTCTCAGTTTGGTTGCGCAAACTGTCACGTTGATGTTAAAGAGCCAGGAATTACAGCGCCAACCTTTGCAACATTACATGGCGCAAAAGGATGTTTGAGTACAGCATCGGGTAAGTGGCCTCATTTTAATTTACAAGATGAGCAAAGAGAGTGGATCACTGCAGCTTTAAAGCAAGTCGAGCAACCAACACTTACCGATCAACAACAACTAGATAAGACACTGATTAAATTTAATTGCGTGGCGTGCCATGCACGTGACGGTTTGGGTGGTATTAGCCCGGAGCGAAATCAATATTTTACTGGAACGCATGGTGCATTAGGTGATCAAGGACGCATCCCTCCGCCGCTCACGCATGTCGGCGCAAAACTACAACCGGGATGGTTAGCGGATGTGTTATTGCATGGAAAACGTCAACGTGGTTACGTGAATACAAACATGCCGCAATTTGGTGAAAAACAGGTTGGGCATTTAGTTGAGCTTTTTGCTAAGGTAGATCATCTAGAAAAAGCATCGATCCCAGCGGTAGAAAACCGAGAGATCGCTCAAAATGCTGGGCATAGTATGATCGGCACGCAAGGATTTAGCTGTATAGCTTGTCATGATTTTAATGGTCAATCATCTGAGGCAGTAGGTGCATTAGACATTGTCTATGTGACAGAACGTGTGCAAAAAAATTGGTTTCATTTATTCATGCGTCAACCAAATCGTTTTCATCCCACCATTATTATGCCAAGTTATTGGCCAGGGGGACAATCAATTCGCCCTAATATTTTAGGGGGCGATACCGCTCAACAAATTGAAGCAATTTGGACATATTTAGAAGATGGTGAACGAGTCAAAAAGCCAACTGGATTATCCCGACAATCAAATGAATTGCGCGTTGGTGTTGTGGCTGAAATTTGTCGCGGGCGCAGTCCAATTGGTTATCGGGGTATTGCGGTTGGTTATCCGCAACAAATTCACTTGGCCTTTGATTCAGAAGAAATGGTTTTGCGCGAACTATGGAAGGGCGAGTTCGCCAATATTGATCTAGGTTCGTTTAGGGTGCGGGGTACCGATCATATTAAATTTCCACCAGGCATTCCATTTCATCATTTATCATCACTTGAGGATAATTGGCCATATAAAGGAAAAACAAACTTTACTTTTCCACACGACCAGGGTTATCAATTTCGTGGCTATTCATTAGATGACAAACGTAGGCCAACATTTCGTTATTATTATGGCGACATAGCTGTCGAAGATTACTTTGAGGATATCATAGATGAAAAAGGGAAAGCCTACTTTAAACGGACCATGACATTTAATGCCCCAGCCGTACAAAAATCATTTTATTTTAGAGCGGCAACTGGTGAAAAGGTGACTTCAGCGAAAGCTACTTCGTTTCAGGTCGATAGTATGCAGGTGGTAATTACCAGTCAGCATACAGGAATTGTACGCGATGGTAATCCGAGCGAAGTGCTCATCGCATTAACTGTGCCACAGGGGCAATCATCTCTGACGTTGGAGTACCGATGGTAAATAAATTCATATGTAATTTAGGCTGCCTTGGAGTATTAAGTTGCTGTCTGTATGCACTCAATGGGGAAGAAGATCTTGGCGCGATGTGGGGTACGGCTGAAGAAGAAGCCAAATATTATCCAATTACCAATATTCCAATTCCGGCTGGTATTCCGATGCGCCCGGGTGGGTTAGCCATTACACCGGACGGTCGCTTGGCAGTGGGAACCAGACGCGGCGATATTTACTATATTTCCGGCGCATTTAATTCTCCGCCTAATCCTGAATACCATTTATTTGCATCGGGGCAGGATGAAATATTTTCGTTATCATATTTTAAAGGCGAACTTACAGCCACAACATTTGGCGAAGTAACAAAAATTACTGATACCAATAACGATGGCGTCGCGGACCGCTATGATACGTTAACCAATAACTGGGGTTATGCGGAAGGACATGAATTTGCCTTTGCTTCGAAACATGATGCAGAAGGAAATATTTTTGTCGCACTTGGTCTGAGTGGCTCTTACGAATCACATAATTTATTCCGTGGTTGGGCTGTCAAAGTGACGCCAGATGGGAAAATGATTCCGGTGGCAAGTGGATTACGTAGCCCTGGCGGTGTTGGCGCTAACGCGCAAGGGGTTGTGTTTGTGGTGGAAAGTCAGGGGCCATGGAATGGCTGTTGTTCGCTCAAGCATTTAAAAGAAGGCGCATTTTTAGGGCATCCAGCCAGTTATAATTGGTATCCATTTGTTCCCAATATGGAAACACCAACAGTTACGCCTGACAGTAATTCACGCATGGCAATTGAAAAGAAGCGCGTCAAAGAATTAGTGCCGCCTGCAATTCAATTCCCTTACATAAAAATGGGCCGGTCAA
>JAHEDF010000184.1 GCA_024641365.1 Planctomycetota bacterium
ATTCGATTGTGACCCAAGTCATGGGAAATAAACCGCCACCCACCAGTGAACCAACCCGCTCTACCGACCTGCATGTCACTGGAGCGAGCGGAAAGACAAGTAAAGTAACGTCCGGCACCCATCAACATCAAGTATGGGGTGATTTTGAGTTGGGTGATTTACTTGGTCGCGGTGGCATGGGCTCGGTGTACCGCGGTCGACAAATTAGTCTTGATCGTGCAGTTGCGATTAAGGTGTTACCAAAACATTTAAGTGATAACGATAATTTTCGCAGTCGTTTTTTATTAGAGGCGAGAGCGGTCGCGAAATTATCATCGCCACATATTGTGGGTGTCTATTTCGCAGGCGTTCATGAGGGCCATCACTATTTCGCAATGGAATACGTTGAAGGAAAAGATTTATCGGTTCGTTTGCGGGAAGGATTTAAGCCTAGTCTTATTGATACATTAAAATTAATTACCCAAGCAGCTCGCGGTTTAGCAGTCGCTGGCGATATGGGATTGGTGCATCGTGATATTAAACCAGCAAATATGATGTTGACCAATAAAGGCACCATCAAATTAATGGATTTTGGCTTGGTGCGGGCAACACGATCAGAAGACACCGGACTGACCATGGCAGGCACCATCATGGGTACCGTGAGTTATTTTAGTCCGGAACAAGGCCGTGGCGAAAAATGTGATTGTCGAACCGATATTTATGCGCTGGGCGTTGTATTTTACGAAGTATTAACTGGTCAATTACCATTTAGTGGCGGTGATGCGACGTCTATTATTTATCAACATATTCATCAAGAACCAAAACCACCAAAAGAAATTAATCCATCTATACCGGAATCCTATCAAGCGGTGGTTTTAAAATGTTTACAGAAAAATCCTGATCATCGTTATAAAGATGCACATGCATTGCTCGATGATTTAGCGGCAATTGCCAATGGTAAAGAACCATCCGCGGCACTATATGATTTAAAAGGATTACGCACTGGCGGGACAATTATAAAAGAGAAAGCCTTTCAGCAGGAGAAGAAGGGTCGTGGTTTATTAGTGGCTGGTTTGCTAATTCTTTTGGGTGTTGGCGGGTTAGCGGGCTTTGTGGTCCTCAATCCAGATCAAAAGATTATGCCATGGGCAAATGACCTTTTGGGAATTAAAAAGCCAGATAATCCGCCAGTAACGAAACCGCTACCACCAACACCAGATCCAGTGAAACCACAAACGGTTACTGGTGTTGTCGATATTAAGCAAGCCGAATCGTTATTAGGAGCAGGTAAATTAAGTGAATGTCGTATTGTTGTTGAAAAAGCGATAACTGCTTCGCCAAATGATGACGCTTGGAAAAAAATTGCAGGTGAATTAGATCGCGCCCAGGGAGAGTCAGCATTTAAGCAAGCAGAAACGGCCTTGCAGGCAGGAGATGTTAGTGCGGCAAACGCCGCGGCATCCGTGGCTAATACCTACTTGGGTGATGATCAACGGATCGCTGAATTACGCAAAAAAATTGATGCGATGTCGACTGGTATTAAAGAGCGTAGTCGTATTTTGCAGGAAGCAGAAACTCTTATTAATGAGGGCGAAGGTAAAAAAGCGGAAGCATTATTGGCGCCAATCGTTGCACAAAACGCAACCGATGAAACCGCATCCTTATTGTTAAGACGGGCACGAAAGCAATATGAAGAGCAAGCTGCACGCATGGCTGCAGTAGATGACCGCGTTATTCAAGGTAACGAAGCATTACAAAGAAAAGATTTGGATGCAGCATTATTACATTTTACTGCAGCACAGCAATTAGACCCAAAAAATGAAAAAGCTAAAGCGGGATTGGAGCAAGTTACTAAAGGACAGGCACAACTAACAGCTATACGAGAGCGATTTGAAAAAGCGCTAAAAGAACGTGACCTTCCAGCTGCTGAAGCAAGCTTGGTTGAACTCCGTACTGTAGCGCCGGGTAGTTCCACGTTATTATTAGCTGAAAATGAATTTACTAATTCACGTCTAGCTGAAGAGGCCAAAGCCAAAGCCATGGCGAATCAAAAGGCAGCAGTTGTGGCTGCCGCTCTTGCCTTGGAAAAACGCATACAAGATCCAGCACATTCAATTGAGGCATTAACGGCAGAATTGGCCGCCTTTATAAAAGAAAATGGTGAAGAAGCTGCGCGACAAGCAGAATTACCGCGGCAATTAGAAGATCGACGTCAGCAATTGGTTATAGCGGAACAATTGCAGACACTTGATAAGGCTATTTTAGATAAAGATGCTAATAACATTGATGCTGTCGTGGCAGACGCCACTTATCAGGCAGCGTTAAAAGAATTAAGCACTATGGCGGGCTTGGTATTTAGTAGTTCCATTCAATCATTTAAACGTTCTGAAAATACGGCGACCGCAACAGTAGCAATAAAACATGCCTTGACGACTTTCCCAGAGCGCACACTTACCATGTTTTATACTTTACAACGTGCTGGTGATAAATGGACGATTACTCAGGCGACATTGAAATGAAAAATGACACGACATTATTATCAGCGACTTTAGGAGCACGGATGCGTTCGTTCGTTACAGCATTAATTCCGTTATTGGCCGTCTCAGCTCAATCGCTGCACAGCGCTGAGCAACCGCTCGGTATCGTACAAAATGCCCAAGACCAACAAGTAACAGTGCAATTTGATGGTAGTGTCCAATTAATCCCTGGCACTATGTTGGCTGTGTATGGTCCCGGATTAGTGCAGAAACACCCGTTGACCAAAGAGGTTATTGTTGAAGGCCGCAAAATGGTGGCAAAATTACAAATTATTAATGCCATTGATCCGCAAGCGATAACGGCCCGCATTACCTGGAATGAAGGCACGATTGGAGCTGGATATGATGTGGTGCCTTTGCCAAGTGAAGCGGCTCCCAATAGCGCACCGGCAGCAGTCGGAAAAATGCCAAACGTGGAAGAAAAGGTAAAAAGCGAGACACTAATAAACCTCCCAATTACTGATCCTGATGGCGATATTATTTCAGTGACGTGGGGATTTGAGGGTGCATCAGGAAAATCTGGAACGTTATCAGCGCGCACAACGACCTCGCCGAGTATCAAGTGGATTGCGCCTGGGGCACCAGGGAAAAGTACCATTGTTGCTACCGTTACTGATCGATTTGGGCAACAAGTTGTAGAAAAAATTACTGTTACTGCAAAAGCTGATGATAATTGGCGCCAATTAAAGCCGATTGCTAATGTATCCCTCGGTTATGAACGTCAGTTTCCAATTGCGCGGTTATCACGTGAGCCAGATGGATCCTGGCTTGGCGTCGATAGTAATGGCGGAAAAATATATCGCACTGCTAGCGGATGGTTGACATCGAGTGCGGTGAATTTTGAAGCTGATCAGGCACCAACAAGACCGGTGGTCGCACATACCCAGAATAAATTATTACATGTTCTCGATGCACGACGCGCGGGTGTATTCGTATATGGTGCAAATGGGAATCGCGTTCGTGACTATGGTCATGGTGTATCGCCCACTGATTTTCTTTTAGCAGATGACGGTACCGCTTTTATTGCTGACCAGCAAGCTGGTGGCGTACTGGTCTATGAGGCTTCTGGCGCATTTCGTGTACGTTTAGGTCGCCCAGGTAAAGGTGACGATGCTTTTACGGGGCTAACGCGCATTGCCATAAATAATAATGGTGACTTACTGGCTTTGGATGTTGCTCAATCACAGATTCAGCGGTTCGATCGTTTCCATCGCCGTTTACCGACATGGAAATTACAAACCGATGCCAGTAACCCAGCTGTTGATATTGCAGTGCATCCAGCGGGTACATTAGTTTTATTAAGTAGCGGACAGGTATTAATTGCCGATAAGAAAGGGCAAACGCCGCAAGCATGGAAAGGATTAAGTGACGCAGGATGGGTGCCTCGTGCTGGTTTGGCACAAGATGTTTTTGTGGACGCAAACGGCGAAGTGTACGTCACCTATCCAGAGTATGGATGGACGTTGCGCTATGACAAAAATGGCACACCAAATGGGGTACGCGGTTCAACGCAATGGGATTTAACAGACTTTGCAATGGATGGACAAGGCCGCTTTATTGGACTGCATGTGGACACTGCAAAATTATGGATTTTTGATGCTGAAGGATGGCTGACAAATCAAATTGGCGGATACGAAAAACACGGCGGGCCATTTGCGCGTGTTGGTGCAATCGCAGTTGCTCCAGATGGCAGGCATGCTGCAGTTTTAGATACCAGTGCTATGCACGTGGTGCTATTTGATTTAGAAAATGTAAAAGCAAAACCATTAATTTTTGGTCAACCGGGAAAAAATGATGGCCAATTTTCAGCTCCGCTACGTGTGGCAATAGACGAGGCAGGTCACGTTTATGTGCTTGATGCTAAATTACGACGTGTCCAAGTATTTGATGAAAAGGGCTCCTTTCTCTTTTCATTTGGTCGCTACGAACGGGGTAAAATGGCAGATGAATTATTAGAGCCAACGCAATTAGCAGTAAGTCCGACTGGCGATGCTGCGTATGTTTATGATTACGATACCTATGAAGTGAAAAAATTTGCCATCGATCAGGAAAAGAAACAAGCGGTGCACGTTAATAACACTGGTGGCAAAGGTTCAGGTCCAGCACAGTTTCGCTCCATCGTTGATATGTTTGTTGATCGTATGGGATTGCTTTATGTCCTAGACGATAGCCGCGATGATCTTCAAGTATTGGATTTCAGAGGAGGCAATGCGGTTGCTGGCCCAACGAAAAAATTTGAGGAATTGGGGGTTCGGGGTGGTGAATTTTTCAGTGTATCCCCAGATGGACATTTCATTATTGTCTATGATGGCGCTGTCAGCGGATGGCACTGGTAAGTGATTCAAGGGCTCAAGCCCTTGAATGCTGCATCGTTTGATAACGCTGCGGGCCATCACGACACAATCACTACGCATATGCTGTGCTCCGTTTTCGTTGTGAGACATCTTTTCCCAGTAGTCACCATTACTGTGTGGAATAACAAACGGATTACAGCTGAACTGTTTGTGGTTTGCTGAGTTAAATCGTAGAGGACTCCATGCTTAATTTTCAAAAGAAGCCGCCAAAAAATCCAGGGTTCACGCTCGACAAAGTGAAAATGATGCAAAGCAAAGCGCCCGTCGATCATCGACGATCTTTGCATCTGTTGTTTTTATTAGGCATTGCTGTGGTCAGTGGTGTGTTGCTGTGGAGTTTCATGAGCAAACTGCGTGACGAGGGCGGTGCTCCGTATGCGGCTCATTTACAAGATGAATTAAGTTTGCCACCAATGGTTAAACCAAGCATCGCAGAATTACCTGCGCTGCCTGATGCTGATGCAATTGCTGAATTTAAAAAATCGACTGGCGAACAATTGCAAAATGGCACCATACCATTGTGGATTGATCAACCAGATGCGAGTACGTTAGCATGGATACGTGCACGTTTAGACAGCGATACACAAACGCCGACCGTACCGCAGCGTGTTGAAGCACGAGATTTAATTCAACGACATATTAAAGTGGGATCGATGATTGTGCTGACGGGTCTTTTAGAAGACAGCCAGCCAGCATCGATTGCGAATAGTGATTACGGTTATCAGCATTTATTATTAGCGTTGCCCAATGAACAATATGTCCAAGTGTTGGCACCGGAATCATCGCGCGAATTATTAATTGGCGAACAAGTCCAAATAATTGGTCGTTATTTAGGTTTTTCTAACTTGCCCCCAAGTGACAATGATCCGATACCGCCGACGCCACCAGCAGCGCCAGATCAAGCTTCAGCACCGAATGAAAATACTACACCAGTTGATCCAGCGAAATCCATGCTGCCTAAAAAAACACAAGCAGCTCCACAGCCAAAAGTAATTTCAGTTCCGTATATTGCAGCGCGCCTAGCTGCGCACCCAGAGAAAACTATTGAATTACATAATCCATACCAAATGACCGGTAATTGGCGCATGCCGGATGATATTTATGCAAATATTGATGATGATTTATTAGTAGTCGAAACGCGCCCGTATTATTACACACTCGGACAAGTTTTATTAGATCGTACCAATCCGGGATTTTTCGAAGGTATTCCGAGTGTTAACGAAAAAGGTTCTCAGATTCATAAAAATCCCTCTGAGTTTCGTGGCCAGCCATTTAAGATTACGGGTCGCGTATTTCATGCCTGGGAGGATGAAGGTGTCGCCTTTGATAAACCATTTGGCATCGACCGCGTGGTGCGCGTTATTATGTGGAGTGAAGACTGGGGTGATTGGGATGTCTATGAGGGCGAAAAAATAGTTACTAAACGCAAGCTTATTTTGCGCACTTTTGAAGCGGCGATGATCACGCATCAGCCATTACCAAAAACCAATGATTTAATTACTATGTCAGGACGATTCCTGCGCATTCGTGCAATGGAAGTCGAGAACGATCCAATGCGCGATAAAGCACATGGAATTCGACGACACAGCAATCGATCTCATACCTTTCTCTTTGTTACTGGCGACTACGAAATCGTGCCTCCAGCACCAACCTACGATTACACGCCGCTTATTATTTTAGTCCTTATTATAGCGATTATCATGTCGGTGGTCGTCATCATAACGGCGCGTAAAGACGGTCAAAAAGCAGAGCGCGTGCAAGATAGTGTTCGACGACTCCGAGAAAGTCGTCGTGCGCTTGAACAGAAAAAGACTACAGCCGTAGCAACGGGACCAGCAACGGAATCAGCAACGGAATCAGCAAATAGCGAAGAGCCTAAAGGCGAAATACCGTCGCCCACACCGACAGAGGAAGAGAAAAAGAATCCTTCACCGGAATAATGTGCTGATGTGCTAATTAAAACTAATTAGCGCATCAGATAATAGATAAGATTTTATTATTCTGGTTTTGCTGCTGTAGTCGGTGCATGTGTGTCCATTTCAGGAATGAGCACAGCATCAGGCGGGAAATCTGGCACTTTCGCAATAATGGCAGCAGTAATGCCATCTTTTAGCGTTAATTGATTTGGCTCAGCAAATTGCGCAGGCGGCAAACCTTGAATGTGGCTTAATATCGCATCCTGAACTAATGGAGCGCTATCCTGTAATTTTTCTGCTAAAGCGCGATCGCGGAAAAATAAGGCAATGGTCAATGACAAATGACGTTTGCCAATTGCAGGTAAGGTACGCGATAGTGTGAGCTGTGGAAGGCGAATTAATAATGAACCGCTAGGCTCAGCAGTATTAGAAGAAGTTGGCGCATTTTCGGGAGTGGCCGATGGATTTGTTGCGGCAGTTGTATTATCCGGCGTTGTGGTTGGTGCTTCGGGTGGCGGTGGAATTTTACTTGGTTCGGCTTCGTAATCTAAAATATCCAGCACCAACAGATCACGGGCTTGGGAAGTGAAGCTTGCCGGCAATTG
>JAHEDF010000673.1 GCA_024641365.1 Planctomycetota bacterium
CAATTCACCTCGAGCGATACTGCCATCACTGTCGCGGCGATAAACGCTGACAGGTACATCAAGCGGTAACGGTGAGGTAAATGTTTTTGGGTGGTCTGGTTCGTTTTGAAAGTGACTGCCAGTTATCATGGTCGTAGTTGCTTGATCTCCGCCCTTTGGAGGCGGATTTGCAGATAGCGGCGGGCTCACCGCAACACGATGTTCCACGCAGCCACTAAGTGCACATAGAACGATGGCCAACGCGCCATAGTTAGTGGCTTGTTTTACAACGGTGCGACCTATCTGCATCGCTGAAAAGCTAATGCGTTGTGGGCTGAGCGGAAGCAGGCGGTTGTTCGTCACGAAATGATAGGGCAATACCAACACCAACGACAAAAAGCAGGAGCAGAACGGTTTCAGTGCCGAATACCCGCGTGGATCGCGCATGAAGGGCATTAAATACTTGGCGTTGTTCGGCTGTATATGGTTGTTTGCGATCAAGCGGCGGCGCGGCGGCCACGGCTTCATGAAGGATGGCGCGTGACCAAAAATGTATGCCACCAATGCTGACAATCATTAGGAAACAAAATACGGCGAGCTTTAGGCGGCGAACGCCAATTAATGCACCGGCTGTAATGACCGACACGGTGGCAAGGACAGGCAATAATCCCATATCAACGACCATGGTCCAACGGCGCAACATATCTCCGAAAATTGCACCGGCGATATCGCGCTCAATATGAGTGGCATGTGGTGGCGCATGTTGAAAAATGCCGGGCGCACCAATGGCAACGAGTACGATATTTCCAATGCACCACGTGACGGCGGTAATCAGGACAATAACAGCAAGGGCTCTCATGTGGTAATATCCTCTAAACGACTAATGGCCAAAACGCGACTGCGGGGAATGGCGACATGTTTACGATTTGTACGAATGCCGATTTGCTTTGTTTCCAATAAATACACTTCTTTTGTGCAGTTTGCTTCGCTGTGATCGTGAAGATCGACATTTGTTAATGATAGGTGGTTCTCATCTGCCGATTGGAGCGTCCCAATAATGAGATACGATTCATCGAGGTCGACGACCACAACATGACCAATGAAAGCCGCCAGCCAGGAATCTGCAGTTTGTGACATAGCTGAATGCTCGGCATTTTCCTGAGGAAAGTCAATCAGCCTATGGAAGTCCGGAAGTCCGGAAGTCCGGAAGTCCGGAAGTCCGGAAGTCCGAAAGTCTCGTGAGAGCAAAAGTATAAATGAATGTCTTAATGTTATTTAAAAAATAGTTAATAGAATTGACCCAGCATTTTTGGTGCCGGACATTCAACTGGCAGTCTTCATAATGAAATCGTGTTCACTCATGACTTCCGGACTTCCGGACTTCCGAATCGTAAGTCCTTACCAATAATCGCAACGCATGCGCTTGGTACGTTCATTCATAGACGTGATTGTTGGCCCTCTGGTCGGCGTAATTGTTATTCCGCTATCGTTCTATGGACTAACGCTGGCATGGCAGCAGCGCATGAATCCCCCTGTAGAAGACGGGGCGTGGGTTATTGGTATTTTAATCGGTGTCTTATTACTAGGTTGGCGAAAACCAAATTTATTATTGCATACGTGGCTCCATGAAACGGCGCACGCGCTAATGTGTGTTTTATTATGGGTGAAAGTAGGTTCTATTTCAGCCAGTAACGGAGGTGGTGGTTCAGTTCGCCATGCGCGCGTTGGCCCGTTGCGCACAGCAGCCATATTAATTGCACCATATGTGTTACCATTATTAGCGGGGCCAGTGTTGCTAATGCGCTATTTGTGCGATGACGGGTGGATGCGTATTGGATTAAGTGGAGCGTGTGGTGTCGTGCTGATTCTTCATCTCGGAGATTTATGGCTCAATGTGCGCCTCAATGCGTTTGGCAAAGACGCGGATATTCCCCGGGTTGGATATCTGTTGTCGTTGGTACTGATTACATCGTCATTGCTCTTGCTGAGTGCCGCAGTGATTACCGTTTTATATAGCCAACAGCCGCCGATGTGGTGGCGTGGACTATAAAAAACGGTAATCACTGCG